>NZ_JBFLUG010000510.1:0-583 GCF_041008525.1 Parafrankia sp. FMc2
GCTAGACCTGTCTTCCGCACATGGGGTTGCGATGCGTTGACCGGCCCGGTTTCGGTTCAAGGTGGCCGGGTCGGGTCGACATCGAGGATGTCGAGGAGGTGCTGATGCAGAGCCGAGGGACGGGGGATGTAGGCGATCTGGTCGCCCCGGGCGGGCACGAGGCGCAGTCTGCTCAGGACGCCGAAGACCAGTGCTCCGGTGGGGCGGGCGGGACGGCCGGCGTAGAGGCCGGGGATCTTCCCGTCGGGGCCGGCGCCGAGCCGGGCTTGGCGTTCGACCAGGCAGAAGATGAGCAGGGCCAGGCAGATCACGTGGATGAGCGCGTGGATGCGTTGGTTGGAGTGCAGGAACATCGGTGTGACCGCGAGCGGGCCCTTGAAGGTGCCGTAGCGACGTTCGGAGACTTCCTGGCCCTTGTAGCGGGCGAGGACCTCGGCGGGATCGATGTCGGGGTCGAGGTTGGTCAGCAGGGCGTACCAGCCGTCGGTGGTGGCCTCGGTGTCGAGGGTGGCCTGGTCGAAGTGCCAGGTCAGGGCCGGTTTCCCGGTGTCCGGGTCGACGCTGGTGGCCGCGACGAGGTAGC
>NZ_JBFLUG010000511.1:0-582 GCF_041008525.1 Parafrankia sp. FMc2
GTCGAGCAGACCTTCGGGATCTTCATGCTGCACCGGCGTCTGGCCCGGGACTACGAGACGAAACCCGCCAGCGCGGTCGCGATGATCCGATGGTCGATGGTCGAGGTGATGGCACGCCGGCTGACCCGCGGCTCTACCCCGACCTGGCGGGACCCGCCGGTCTGAACGGCCCACCGGCCGGGGTAGAGGTCAGACCGTGAGCGCCGACCTGCTGGAGAAGATCGAGAACCGGCGTGCGCGGATCCGACGGACCGTCACCGAACTCCGAGAAGAGATCAACCGGCTCGGGGACGAGCTCGCGGCCGCCGAACACACCCTGGAACGGCTGGAGATCACCCATCAGACCGTGGTGGACCTGACCACCGAGGACACCCCCACACCCACCGATCCTCTGCCCGACGGCTACCGGGACGTCCTCGCCCTGTTCACCCAGGACGGCGAAGGGCTACGCGCCAAGGACGCCTGCCGGGCACTGGGTGCGGGCACCGAACCCCGCCACGTCGAGGGCCTGCGCGCGAAACTGAAACGGCTGGTCGACCGCGGCGTCCTCACCGAACCCGAACCCGGCCTGTTTATCCTGCC
>NZ_JBFLUG010000512.1:0-576 GCF_041008525.1 Parafrankia sp. FMc2
CCAAGGACGCCCGGGTGATCGCCGAGACCGCCCGGATGCGGAACGATCTGACGCCCGTCACCGCCACCGACGATCTTGTCGTCGAGCTGACCCGGCTGACCGCGCACCGCGAGGACCTGATGGCCGACTGGGTGCGCGGCGTCAACCGGCTCCGTGACCTGCTGACCAGCATCTTTCCCTCGCTGGAACGCGCCTTCGACTACTCGACCCGGTCCGCGCTGGTCCTGCTCACCGGTTTCCAGACCCCGCAGGCGATCCGCGCGGCCGGCGAGGACGGCGTCGCGGCTTTCCTGCGCGAGCACGGCGCCTGGCCCAAGGGCATCCCCGCCATGGCGACCTCGGCGCTGGCTGCCGCCGAGGCGCAGACGGTGCGGCTGCCGGGCGAGGCCACCACCGCCGCGCTCATCGCCCGGCAGGCCGGCCACCTCCTGGACCTCGACCGGCAGGTCAAGGACACCGACAAGCTGATCACCAGCCGGTTCCGGACCCATCCCCAGGCGGAGATCATCGAATCGCTGCCCGGGCTCGGGCCGATCCTCGGCGCCGAGTTCGTCGTGGCCACCGGTGGCACCCTGG
>NZ_JBFLUG010000513.1:0-575 GCF_041008525.1 Parafrankia sp. FMc2
CTACTAAGAGAAAACTAAGTTAGTGGAATATTGATGTAGGACAGGTCTGGAGATCGGAAGAAGCCTCGGATAATCTCCGGTGTGGCCAAGAGGCGAGCGAACGCCTTCTTGACGCTGTCGCGCAGTTCGTCGACAGTGCGGGCGGCGACTTTCCCGGCGTTATCGTTCTTCACATTCTTCCAGACCCACTCGTCGGGGTTGAGTTCGGGCGAGTAGGGCGGGAGATGGAAGATCCTGAGTCGACCTTCGGTCGAGGCGACGTACTCCCGCGTGGCGGCGGATTTATGGATGCCATGGCCGTCGACGATGAGGAAGACGGTGCCGTCGACGTCCTGGAGGAGCTGCTTGCAGAATTCGATGAACGTCGCGGAGGTGGTCGTGCCGTCCACGAGGGAGAAATGAAGCTTTCCCTGCGCAGAAATCGCGGAGATCATGTTGACGGTCTTGCGGTTACCGGTGCCGCGCACGATCGGGGTCTGGCCGACCGGCGCCCAGGTGGTACCGGAGTGGAAGTCCGTCCGGATCGATGCCTCGTCACCGAAGAAGATCGATGCACCCGCGACCTGGGCTTCCGC
>NZ_JBFLUG010000514.1:0-560 GCF_041008525.1 Parafrankia sp. FMc2
CCCGCTAGACCATGGGATATCTAGCGGCGGCGACCGGCGCGTGGATCGTCTTCGAGGACGAAGCCGGGCAGAGCCTGCGACCCCCGAAGGCCCGGACCTGGGCCCCGCGGGGACATACCCCGACGGTACGGGTGTCGGGGAAGGGCTCGGGGCGGGTGTCGATGGCCGCCCTGGTCTGCTACCGGCCGGGCCAGCGGCCCCGCATGTTCTACCGGGTCCTGACCCACCACGGCCGTAAGGGCGAGCGTCGCAGCTTCTCCGAAGACGACTACGCCACCTTGATCGCCGCCGCGCACCACCAGCTTCGCGCCCCGCTCATCCTGTGCTGGGACAACCTCAACACCCACCGCAGCGCCGCGATGCGCGTGTACCTCACCCGCCACGCCCGCTGGCTGACCGTGATACCCCTGCCGGCCTACGCCCCGGATCTCAACCCGTCGAAGGCGTGTGGGCCCACGTCAAACGCGACCTCGGCAACCACATCCGCGTCACCGTCGACCAGCTCACCACCACGATCAAGACCCTGCTCAAACGCGTTCAGTACCGGCCCGACCTGATCG
>NZ_JBFLUG010000515.1:0-560 GCF_041008525.1 Parafrankia sp. FMc2
TGCTACGGCCCCTTGACCTGACGAACGTGCTGGTCGCGGCCGATGCCCTCCACACCGTGCGCGCCAACCTCGACTGGCTGGTCACCGCGAAGAACGCCCACTACCTTGCCGTGATCAAGAAAAATCAGCCGACGATGTGGGCGTTCCTGGCCGGCCTGCCCTGGGCCGAGATCCCGACCGGCGCCACCACCCGCGACCACGGCCACGGCCGCGACGAGACCCGCGGGATCAAGGCCGCCACCGTCGCCCACCTCGACTTCCCACACGCGGCCCAGGCGATCCGTATCCACCGCTGGCGCCGGGTGAAAGGCAGGCCGGCGACCCGCGAGACCGCCTACGGGATCACCAGCCTCACCTTCGAGCAGGCAGGGGCCGCGCTGCTCGCGACGTTCGCCCGCCAGCACTGGCACATCGAGGACCGCCAGCACCACGGCCGCGACGTCACTTTCGGTGAGGACGCCTCCACCAGCAGGACCGGCCGGGCCCCCGCAGCCCTCGCGATCTTCCGAGGCGCCGTGATCACCGCGATCCGCGCCGCGGGCTACCGCTACATCCCCGAA
>NZ_JBFLUG010000516.1:0-554 GCF_041008525.1 Parafrankia sp. FMc2
GTTGAGCCAGGAGCCGTGTTTGGGGGTGTGGTGGATCTCGAGTCGTTGCGCGAGGGTGAACGCGGTGTCCGGGTCGAAGGCCTCGTACAGCGAGGAGATGTTGTGGGTGTTGAGGTTGTCCATAACCAGCACGACCCGTTCGGCGTCGGGGTAGTCGAGGGTGAGTAGGCGCCGGACGTGGTGGGCCCAGTCGATCCTGGTGCGCCGCGGGGTGGCCTGGACGCGGCGCCAGCCGGCGAGTGGCTCGACCCAGCAGAAGATCGAGCAGGTTCCGTGGCGCACGTACTCGGAGTCCTCGCGCCGGTCACGCCCTGGCATGGCGGGGATCGGGTCACGGGCGTGGGCCAGAAGCTGGTAGGGCTTCTCGTCCATGCACACCACGGGCACGCCTGGGTCGTGGGGACGGGCGTAGACCGCCAGGACGTCCTCCATCCGTGCGGCGAACTGCGCGTTCGCCCTCGGTGGGATGGTCCAGCACTTCCTCAGATGAGGACGCAACCTCGTTTTTTTAAGACCCGGCCGATGGTGGAATGGTCCAGGTCCGGGATGTCATC
>NZ_JBFLUG010000517.1:0-546 GCF_041008525.1 Parafrankia sp. FMc2
GCCTGTTCCGGGTCCGGATCACAGGCGGGATGGTCGTCTTTCGTGTTCGGGTGCTCCAGCTGGTAGCACGGTTGTATGACCCGTGGCGACCTGACCGACGGCGAGTGGGAACTGATCGAACCGCACCTCCCGCTGGGGGCCTCCGGGCCGATCCCTGACCTGCGCAGCTACTTCAACGCGGTGATGTGGAGGTTCCGGACCGGCAGCCCCTGGCGGGACGTGCCCGAACGCTACGGCTCCTGGTCGACGATCTACGACCGGTTCCGCACGTGGGCGCGGGACGGGATCTTCCAGACCCTCATGGACGCGATGATCACCGAGGCGGCGGCGCGCGGCGCCGTCGACCTCAGCCTGGCCAGTGTGGACTCCACCGTCGCCCGCGCGCATCACCACGCGGCGGGCATGGCCGTCGACACGGACCTCCTGGAGGACATGGCGAAGGCCCTGGAGGAGGAAAAGGGGCTCCAGAAACCGGACAAAACGACCCTGTGACCGAGGTGCCCGAGGACGGAGAAGAAGCCGAACAGGGACGGCGCCGCGCGGTAC
>NZ_JBFLUG010000518.1:0-546 GCF_041008525.1 Parafrankia sp. FMc2
GGTGATAGTCGCGGGCGTGTGGGTAAAACCGTTACATGAGGTATGCGACGGGTGGCGGGTTGACGCCCGCCGAGCAGGTGGAAAGGGAACGGGTCCGGATGGCCGCAGCCGACCGGTTCGATCAGGGTGCGACACGAGCGGAGGTGGCCCGGGAATTCAAAGTGACCGTGAAAACGGCGGGATGCTGGTACCGCGCCTGGGAATCGGGGGGTGCGGCTGCGTTGCGGTCGACCGGTCCGTTGTCGGCGTGCCGGTTGGATGATCGGCAGCTGGCCCGGCTGGAGGCGGTCCTGCGCCGCGGGCCGGAGGCGTACGGCTGGGACGATCAGCGATGGACGTTGGCCCGGATCGCGCAGGTGATCAGATGGGAGTTCGGGGTCGTCTACACGCTGCCCGGGGTGTGGATGCTGCTGGACCGACACGGCTGGTCGTGCCAGACACCGGCCCGCCGTGCCCTTGAACGCGACGAGACCGCCGTCAAGGAGTGGCAGGACCAGGAGTGGCCGGCGGTAAAACGACCGCGGCGGCCCGGGACGCCTGGGTCTG
>NZ_JBFLUG010000519.1:0-542 GCF_041008525.1 Parafrankia sp. FMc2
TCCCACAGGCCCCAGGCGAGGCTGGTGGCGGGGAGGCCTCCGGCCTGGCGGTGGTGGGCGAGGGCGTCGAGGTAGGTGTTGGCGGCGGCGTAGTTGGCCTGGCCGGGAGTGCCGAGGGTGCCGGCGAGGGAGGAGTAGAGGACGAAGGCGGTGAGGGGCTGGTCTGCGGTGGTCTGGTGCAGGTTCCAGGCTGTGTCGATTTTTGCTGTGAGGACGGTGTCGAGCTGGTCGGGGGTGAGGGTGGCCAGGGTGGCGTCGTGTAGGACGCCGGCGGTGTGGATGACGGCGGTGAGGGGCCGGTCGGGGGGGATCGTGTCGATGAGGGCCTGGGTGGTGGCCGGGTCGCTGAGGTCCGCGGCGGTGATCTGGACGTGTGCGCCGAGGGTGGTGAGTGTGGTGGTGAGGTTGTCCGCGCCGGGGGCGGTGGGGCCGCGGCGGCTGACGAGGAGCAGGTGGCGGATGCCGTGGTGGGTGACGAGGTGGCGGGCGGCGAGGGCGCCGAGGGTGCCGGTGCCACCGGTGATCAGCACCGTCCCCGCCGG
>NZ_JBFLUG010000051.1:0-53407 GCF_041008525.1 Parafrankia sp. FMc2
GACCGCGGCGGGGCTGGGGACCGCGCTCTACGGGGGGGTCCACGAGCGCACCGCCTACACCCTGCGCCGCCGCGAGGTGCCCGTGCTCGCGCCCGGAAGCGTGCCCCTGCGCGTGCTGCACCTCTCGGACCTGCACGTCACCCCGAACCAGCACGGCAAGTTCGCCTGGCTGTCGGATCTGGCCCGGCTCGTCCCCGACCTCGTCGTGCTCACCGGGGACGTCCTTTCCGACCCGCGGGCCCAGCCGCCGTTGCTCGCCGCCCTCGAGCCCCTCTTCGCCTTTCCCGGCCTCTTCGTCCCGGGTAACAACGACTACTACGCACCCACACTGCGCAGTCCGCACCACTACCTGAAGCGGAACAACCAGCCCACGCGCCGCGGTACGCCGCTCGACTGGCCCGGGTTCGCCCGCGAGCTGGCCGCGGCGAGCGGGTGGCGGGAGCTGACGAACACCCGGGCGCGCATCGAGATCGCGGGGCGCAGTATCGACCTGCGCGGCGTCGACGACGCCCGGCTGCGCCGTGACCGGACCGCGCTGGTGGCGGGCCCGCCGGAGCCCGGCACCGAGCTGGCGCTCGGCCTGACCCACACCCCGGAGCCGCGCGTCCTCGACGCCTTCACCGCCGACGGGGTGGGTCTGATCCTCTCCGGGCACACGCACGGCGGGCAGATCCGGCTGCCGGGGGTCGGAGCGCTGGTCACGAACTGCGGCATCGACCGCGAGCGGGCCTGGGGCCTGTCCCGTCACGAGGCCGCGGGACGCCGCTCCTGGCTGCACGTCTCCGCCGGGCTCGGGACCTCGCCGTTCGCACCGTTCCGGCTCAACTGCCGCCCGGAGGCGACGCTGCTGGCCCTGTGCGGCGCGCAGTGACCGCGGTCGCCGGCAGTCTCAGGCGGGTCCCCCGGGCTGCGGTCCCGGGCTGCGGTCCCGGACGGTGGTGCGGGAGCGGGTCGCAGCCCGAGGGACCCGCCTCGTCACCTGCACCCGGCTTTCTAGTACACTGAGCCACGGTTACGGGGTGTGGCGCAGCTTGGTAGCGCGCTTCGTTCGGGACGAAGAGGTCGTGGGTTCGAATCCCGCCACCCCGACCAGCGCAGGGGCATGATCCAGATTCGGATCATGCCCCTGACTGTTGTTCCGGCACGCCGATGCGTCCCCCGCCGCATGCGGTCACCGCTTCCCGGTAGATGCCGTGGGGAGCGATCCGCAGCCAGCGATCTGGGGCCCGTCGCGCCCAGGGATGGGATCGCCCCGCTCTCGCAGCGCTCGGCCATCCTTCGTCCACCGCGGTTCGAAGACGCTCCGGTCCTCGGGCTGCTGCGCCGTGGGTACCCCATGACCACTGGTGCGGGTTACGATTCCGCCTTGTAAGAAGAACCTTCTTAAATATTGGAACCGCGTTCTGCACCCCGGGGAGCGGCAGGCGCAGCCGCGACGTGCCCAGGGTGGAGAGGCGGACAGGTCAGGAGGGCAGGCAAGGGGGTGCCCGCCTGCCGGTCGCAGAAACCGTGCCGGCCGCGATGCCGGGCCCGTACCAGCATGAGGGAGTTTTCGTGAAGGCTGTGCGTTCCAGCGCCGGCGCTGTGGGCGTCGTCGACATCGACGAACCGCCCGGCACGGGGGAGTTACTTACGATCAGGGCGGCGAGCATCTGCAGCTCGGACCTGCTGTATGTCCGTCTGGGCCTCCAGCAGGTCGTCGGGCACGAGCTGGCCGGGGTCCGCGCCGACGGCTCGGCCGTGGTCGTCGAGGCGATGATGAGCTGCATGGAGTGCGAGTTGTGCCGGTCCGGCCGGTACAACCTCTGCCCGGTCCACCGGGAGCGGGCGCTTGGCGCGACGGCCGACGGCGGCATGGCCGAGCAGTTCCGGGCGCCGGCGGAACACCTCGTCGCGCTTCCGGACGGTCTCGACGCCCGTGACGCCCCGCTGGTCGAGCCGGCCACGGTGGCCTGGCACGCCGTGCGGATCGCCGGGACCGGCCCGGCCAGCCGGGTCGCCGTGGTCGGCGCTGGTGCGCTCGGCCTGATGGCAGCCGCCGGAGCCCGCGCCCAGGGCGCGCCCGAGGTCGCCGTGGATGCGCGCTATCCCCACCAGGCCGAGGCCGCCGAGCGGCTCGGCGCCGCCGTCGGCCCGAGCGGGCTGTATGACGTGGTCGTCGAGGCCGCCGGCACACCGAGTGGGCTGGACCGCGCGATCGACCTGGTGGCTCCGGGCGGCATCGTGGTCTGCATCGGCGTCCAGCTGGGGCGGGTGGAGATCGACTGGGGAACGCTGTTCCACCGGGAGGCACGGCTCCTGCCGTCGATCGGCTACGGAGCGCACGAGACGGGGCGCGAGATGGAGGACGCTGCCGCGATGCTGGCCGCTGACCCGGAGATCGCCCGTGCCCTGATCACGCATCGCTTTCCCCTGGAGGACGCGGCGGAGGCCTTCCGGGTGGCGGGTGACCGCGAGGCCGGGGCGCTGCGGGTGGTGGTCGAGCTGTGACGACTGTGGGCATCGCGACCGGCGCCGGGCGGGGAATGGGGTTCTCCTGCGCGGAGCGTCTCGCGATGATGGTGGACGTCCTGCTGCTGGTGGACCGGGACGAGTCGGTCGGCGCGGTCGCCGAGGAGCTCGCGAGCCGGGTTCCGGCGCGCGTCGAGGGATTCGTCCTGGACGTCACCGACGCGGAGGGTATGGATCGGCTCGCGACCCGGGTCAGTGAGCTCGGCGAGCTGCGCGCGGTCGCCCACGCGGCGGGGATCTCCCCGTCAATGGCCGACTGGCGGCGGATCTTCGTGGTGGATCTGGTCGGCACGGCCCTGCTGGCGCGGGCGCTGCGGCCGCTGACTGTCGCCGGCTCGGCGTCGGTCTACTTCGCGTCGATGGCGCCGCTGCTCAGCATCACCGAGCCGCATCCGGCGGCGGACGCCATCCTGGCGGATCCGCTCGCGGACGACTTCCTCGACCGGCTCCACGAGGTCCTCGGCGCCCAGGTCGAGGATCCGGGCTGGGCCTACTCCTGGGCCAAACGGGGGGTGCATCGCTTCGCGCAGCAGGAGGCGGTGCGGGTCGGGCCGCTCGGCGGGCGGGTCTGCTCGGTCTCTCCGGGCATCATCGACACCCCGCAGGGCCGGCAGGAGGCGGAGCAGCACGCCAGCATGCAGATGCTGGTCGAGCGGACGCCGCTGGGGCGGCGCGGGGAGTCCGCGGACGTCGCTGACGTGGTCGCGTTCCTGCTGTCCGCGCAGGCGCGTTTCGTCACCGGGATCGACGTCCTGGTCGACGGCGGTGTGCTCGCGGCCATCCGCGGTGGCGCCGCGAGGTGACCGCAGCCGGCGGCTGGACGAGCTCCGGAAAGGCGGGAGCAGTCCAGCCGCCGGCGGGGCGACCTAGGCGGGAGTCGCGATGGTCTTGATCTCGAGGAACTCCTCCAGGCCGGCGATGCCGCTCTCGCGGCCGATGCCGGACTGCTTGTAGCCGCCGAACGGCGCGTCCGGCGAGAAGTAGTTCCCGCCGTTGACGCTGATCGTGCCGCTGCGGATCCGGCGCGCGACGCCGAGCGCCCGCTCCTGGTCCGGGCTGACCACGCCGCCCGACAGACCGAAGATCGAGTTGTTGGCGATCGCGACCGCGTCGTCGTCACCGTCGTGCGGGATGACGACGAGGACCGGGCCGAAGATCTCCTCCTGCGCGATCTCGCTGTCCGGGTCGACGTTCGCGAGCAGGGTCGGCTCGTAGAAGAAGCCCGGCTCGATCTTCTTGCCGCCGGTGACCAGCGTGGCGCCCGCGGCGATCGCGCGCTGGACGATGCTGTCGACCTTCTCGCGCTGCTTCTCGCTGATCAGCGGCCCCATGTAGGTGGCGGGGTCGGTGGGGTCGCCCACCTTGATGTTGCCCATCATCGCGGCGACCTTCTCCACCACGGCGTCGTGCTTCTCGCGTGGCACGACGAGCCGGGAGGTGATCGCGCAGCCCTGGCCGGAGTGCGAGCAGATCGTGAACGCGGCGATCATCGCCGAGAGGTCCAGATCCGCGTCGTCCAGGAGGATCAGCGCCGACTTGCCGCCGAGCTCCAGGAAGACCTTCTTCACCGTGTCGCTGGCCGCCGCCATGATCCGGCGGCCGACCGCGGTGGAGCCGGTGAAGGTGATCAGGTCGACGTCGCGGTGCGTGGTCAGCACCTCGGCGGCCTCGACGTCGACGGCGGTGACGACGTTGACGACCCCGGCCGGGATGTCCGTCTCGTTGAGGATCAGCTCGCCGAGCGCCAGCGCCAGCAGCGGGGTGTCGGGCGCGCCCTTGAGCACGACGGTGCAGCCGGCGGCCAGGGCCGGGGCGAGCTTCGCCAGGGCGAGCTGGGTCGGGTAGTTGTAGGCGACGATCGCCGAGACCACGCCGGCGGGCTCCCGCTCGATCCAGCGGCGGTGCTGGCCGCCGCGGGCCTCGACCACACCCAGGTCCTGGGTGAAGGAGTAGCCGGCCGCGAGGTCCGCGTAGTACTTGACCAGGTTGACCGGGTCGGTGAGCGCCGGGCCATCGGTGATCATGCGGGGGTGCCCGACCTCGGCGATCGTCAGCTCGCGGAACTCCTCGAGGTGCTTGACGAGGGCTTCGTGAAGCTGGTTGAGGCAGCGGACGCGGAACTCGACGTTGGTCGACCAGTCCGTCGTGTCGAACGCCCGCCGGGCGGCCTTGACCGCGGCCTCGACCTGCTCGACCGTCGCCTCCGCAGCCGTGCCGACGACCTCACCGGTGGCGGGGTTTATCGAGTCGACCGTTCGTTCGGTCTCGACAAGCTGCCCGTCGATCAGCAACCGCTTCACAGCCGCTCCTCATTGATGTCGGTAGTCCATGATGACCCGCCCGGAGCCGACGACCCGACCGGAGCCACGGTGCGACGGCGGAAGCGCGCGGAAGCATCGGGGAACACCGATGGTGCCCGCTGCGCCGACACGTCGCATTCGTGTCGTAATCCTACTTGCGCCAATTTCGGAGTCAACCGATTGCGCTGGCAGCGACCGCGGTCCGACCGGGATCAACAAGCCGATCGACAACCGGGCCTACAGCCGGGCCTTCAACCGGATCGGCGGCAGCCCGGACGGCATCGCTCGGGGAGGGAGCCGCTGCCCAGCCACCTGCAGGACAGCAGGCCAGCCGGGCCGCCGCGGTAGGGACGATCCCTGCGCCACCAGGATCCGGGTCGCTCATCCGGACCCCGGCGTCGCGCTCCGTCGCCTGGCCACCGCGACCGAAACAGCGCCCGGGCGAATCCATGGCGCATTTCCGCACGCGGATTCGTGACCGCCGGCCCACGGAATTCTGGCGGTGCATCGATGCCTCGGTCACGACCTGTGCCAGCAGCCCCCGGTGATCACACGGGAAACTTCCCGAGGCCAATTGCATGCCCATGCCGGCATGCCCATGCCGAGACCGGGCGGCTGGCTATTTCTGGGTCTGCGAGAAAACCTCAGCCTCCTGCTGACCGAGCGTATAGCATCTCGCGGCGAGATGCGCCGGCCGTTCCGCCGCGGGCGGTCCGGCCGGCGCGACGGGCGCTCAGTAGGAGCGGGCCACCAGGCAGACGAGGTCGTCCTCGGCGGTGTCGGCGGTCGGCAGCTCGCCGTCGGCGGTCTGCAGGCACCGGACGGTCACCGAGTCCTCGGCCAGCCGGGCCTCGCCGGCCTCGCCGACCAGGCGCCAGGGCAGCCGGGCGAAGCCGGTCGCAGCGGCTTCGACCGCCTCGGCCAGCGAGGTGACGTCCGCGGTGCGGGCGTCGCGGTGCGCCAGCGCCTGGGCGTGGAGACTGGCCTGCACCTCGTCGAGCAGCGCCGGCACTCGCGCGGCGACCTCGGCGAGCGGTGCGGGGGCCTTCTCGCCGGTGTCCCGGCGGGCAATCGTGACGTTCCCGGCGGCGAGGTCGCGCGGCCCGATCTCGATGCGGACGGGGATGCCCTTGAGTTCGGCGTCGGTGACGCGGCGGCCGAACGACAGGCCCGGCCGAGCATCGAGGCGTACCCGGACGCCGGCCGCGGTGAGCGCCTCGGTGATCTCGCGGGCCTTCGCGACCACGGCCTCGTCGTCGCGGACGGGCAGCACGATCACCTGGGTCGGCGCGAGCGTCGGCGGGACCCGCAGGCCGTTGTCGTCCCCATGGGCCATGATCAGCCCGCCGACCATGCGGGTCGAGCAGCCCCAGGACGTCGTCCAGGCGAGGTGGCGGCCGCCGTCGGCGCCGAGGAAGTCGATCTCGAAGGCGCGGGCGAAGTTCTGGCCGAGCTCGTGGCTGGTCGCCATCTGCAGGGCCTTGCCGTCTCCCATCATCGCTTCGCAGGTCATCGTGTTGGTGGCGCCGGCGAAGCGCTCCTTGCGGGTCTTGGCGCCGACGAAGACGGGCAGTGCGAGCACCGAGGTCAGGAAGTCCCGGTAGACCTCCAGCGCGATCCGGCGGGCATACGCGGCGGCGTCGGCCTCATCGGCGTGCGCGGTGTGGCCCTCCTGCCAGAGGAACTCACTGGTCCGCAGGAACAGCCGCGGGCGCAGCTCCCAGCGGACGACGTTCGCCCACTGGTTCAGCAGCAGCGGCAGGTCGCGGTAGCTCTGCGTCCACTTGGCCATGTACTCGCCGATGACCGTCTCACTGGTGGGGCGGACGACGACCGGCTCGGCCAGCTCCTTGCCGCCGCCGTGGGTGACGACGGCGAGTTCCGGGCTGAACCCCTCGACGTGCTCGGCCTCCCGGTGCAGGTAGCTCTCCGGGATGAACAGGGGGAAGTAGGCGTTCACCGCGCCCGCGGCCTTGATCCGGGCGTCGACGTCGGCCTGCATCCGTTCCCACAGCGCGTAGCCGTACGGCCTGATGACCATGGAGCCGCGGACCGGCCCGTTGTCGGCGAGCTCGGCCTTCTCGAGCACGTCCTGGTACCAGCGTGGGAAGTCGGTGGAGCGGGGGGTGATAACAGCCACGTGGTCCACGATATTGGGTCGGGGCGACGGTACGGCGGAGCCGGCCCGCCCCCCGTGGACGGGCCGCTCCGCTCGCGGTGTCAGCGAGGGCTGGAGCCGGCGAGATTCGGAGGTTCCTCCGGCGCCGGGCGAGGTACCTCGCGGAACACGAGTGAAAGATCCACGTCACCGTGGTGGCTGACGAGGGCCGCGGTCGGCGGGACCAGAATCATCGCGCTGGTCAGGTCGGCTGCGGTGGCGCCGGGCGAGAGGACCAGTTCGTGCTCGACCATTAATCCCGCCCGCACGGTGACGACCTCCGCCAGCGACGGCGGCGGACCACCGGATACGGGTCTGGGCTCCGGCATGAGTTCGCCGGTGTCGACGGTGTTCATCGTGCGCGCTGCCTTCCTGTTGCTGGCCGTCACCGGAATCGGTGGCGTGGGGCGGAGACGTCGGTCGGGCGCGTTCGGCGCGGGTTCGCAGCGCAGGCTGGTAACCGGACCTGGCTCCGTCGGCGGGGAAGGGGCTTCACCAGCGGGTCTGGGGGTGCCGCCGGGGATAGCCGGATGACGGTGTGCCAGAGATCAGTCGTGCCTGGCTCGGTGGGCCGCAGCGGTCCGCGGCGCCTGGTGGGCCCGGGCGGCCCGCACCCGAACCTGACGTGAAGCATCAACGACTGAACGGTGACTGAACGGCGACGGCGGGACGGTGTGACCGCAGGGCGTCTGCGCGGGGGGACCTCGCGGGACGTCCGACGTCCGACGGGTCCGCGAGATCGTCCGGCGAGCCTGGGGCGGACTGGACTGGCCGTCGTTTCACGATGACAGGCGAGCGGATCGAACCTCACACACCTCCTGACTCTGCGGTTACGGACTAATGCTGTCAGCTACCGTTGATTTGCTTTATAGCAAGCGAGAGGGTGGCAGGGAAGGCGGGGGGTGATCTCAGGTCAGAGTGGACGTCTCGTCACGGAGAGAGAAACTTTGGTTCATCTGAGTAGCTGGACGTCCGAAATGACGCCTTGGCGAGCTATCGCTGTCGGTGCGGTCGACCTCGTGGCCGGCAGTGGTCTCCCTGTCGGGTGCGGGGGTCGAGGCCGGTGGCCGGGAGTGGGTCCGGGACCCGGCGTCGCGACGCCTCGTGCCGGGCGCGGAATCCCCCTCGTGGGCCTCCGGTCGGCGTCTGTCGCGCGGCCTGTTCGGATGAATCCGGAGCGACGCGCCCGTCCGCCTGTGGGTGCGAGATTCTCTCGCCTGAAGTAAGCGAACGGTAGCACAAAGTATGGAGATCTCTGGCGTCTTGGTTGTGAAGCAACCTTGAACTCGGTGCACCTGATGTGTTCTGGTTGGGGTTCGTTCCATGTTCGGCAACGTTCACCTTTCGTTCACGTCGCCTCGCTTCGATTCTCGCCGGCACCCCGAACGGGTGGCGGGACGAGACCGGCGCCGCAAGGCGCGAAAAACGAAGGATTGCTCGTGAACCTAGGCAAGCGTCAGGTGGTCGCGGGCCTTGCCGCCGCGGCACTGCTCTCACTGGCCGCGTGTGGCTCGGACGACAACAGCGACTCGGAGCCGGGCGCCGCTCCCTCTGCCGGAGCCGGTGGCGGCGCCATCGAGTGCGCCACCGGTTCGATCACCGGATCCGGATCCTCCGCCCAGCGGAACGCGATGGACGAGTGGATCTCGCAGTACCAGGACGAGTGTGACGGCGCCACGATCAACTACCAGGGCTCCGGGTCGTCGACCGGGCGCCAGCAGTTCATTGATGGGCAGGTCACCTTCGCGGGCTCTGACTCCGCCCTGAAGGACCAGCAGAAGACCGACGCCGACGCCCGTTGCACCGGCGGCGCGGCCGTCGACCTCCCGATGGTCATCGGGCCCATCGCACTCATCTACAACCTCGACGGCGTCGAGGACCTGAAGCTGAGCCCCTCGGTCATCGCGAAGATCTACTCTGGCGCGATCACCAAGTGGAACGACCCGGCGATCGTCGCCGACAACGACGGCGCGAACCTGCCGGACGCCACGATCCAGGCCGTGCACCGCTCGGATGGCTCGGGCACCACGGACAACTTCACCAAGTTCCTGAAGGGCGCCGCCGAGGCGGACTGGACCTTCGAGGGCGGCTCCGACTGGACCGCGCCCGGTGGTCAGGGCTCCAGGGGCAGTGACGGCGTGACCGCCGCGGTTCAGTCCACCCCGAACGCCATCGGCTACGTCGAGCTCTCCTACGCCGAGAACGCCGAGCTCTCCACCGCCCAGGTGGGCAACGCCGCCGGCGAGTTCATCGCGCCGAGCACCGACGCCGCGTCGCTGGGCATCAGCACCGCCGAGGTCGCCGAGGGTGACGACCTCAAGCTCACCTTCGACTACGCGACGTCCACCGCGGGCGCCTACCCGATCTACCTGGCGACCTACGAGATCGTCTGCACCGCCGGCACCCCCGCGGACGCTGCTCCCCTGGTCAAGAGCTTCCTGACCTACACGGCCTCCGAGCAGGGCCAGGCCGCGATCGCCGACCTCGGGTACGCCCCGCTGCCGGACACCATCGCGACGAAGGTCCGCGCCGTCATCGCGAAGCTCGCCTGATCACCACCGCATGACGATCTGACAGCACATCCTTCCGCGGTCGGGGCAGTGTCGCCCCGGCCGCGGAAGCCGTGGTTCTCCGGGCCGACGCGGGACCCGGCCGGCTGGTCATCCAGCCGGTCGCCGGTCGCGTGCCGGCCCCTGAGGGAGTGAAGAGTCGAGGTAGATAGCGATGACGACGGAGCCGGGCAGCCCGGCAGACGCCGGGCCGCGGGGGACCGGTTCGCAGGCCACACCGGCTGACGCGAAGGCCACGCCGGCCGACGCCGAGGCCACAGCGGTCAACGCGACGGAACCAGCGGGTGACGCAAAGGCCACAGTGACCACCGTGCCGGCTGCCGAGCCGACCACCGTGCCGGCTGCCGAGCCGACTGCCGAGCCGGCCGGGGACCTCCCTCCCAGGGAGATCGCGCCGGTGCCGGAAGCCAAGCCGAAGGTCGGCCTGGCCGACACGGTGTTCAAGAACCTCACCAGGACGGCGGGCGTCGGCCTGCTCGTGCTGATCGCACTGATCGCGCTGTTCCTGGTGCTGCGCGCGAGCGACGCGCTGGGTGAGAACACGGCCAACTTCTTCACCACCGAGGACTGGCGCCCCAACGCCTCGCCGCCGTACTTCGGCGTGGCGGCACTTCTCTTCGGAACGCTGATCAGTGCTGTCATCGCGCTTCTCATCGCGGTTCCGGTGGCGGTCGGCATCGCGCTGTTCATCACGATCTACGCGCCTCGACGGCTCGCTGCCGGCCTCGGCTACATCGTGGACCTGCTCGCCGCCGTGCCCAGTGTCATCTACGGCCTGTGGGGGCTACTGGTCCTCGCTCCGCACTTCAACGGGACGCAGTCCTGGCTGAACGACTACTTCGGCTGGATCCCGCTGTTCGACACGGGTGACAACACGGTCGGCCGCTCCATCTTCCTGGCGAGCGTCGTGCTGGCAATCATGATCCTCCCCATCGTGGCGGCGATCTCCCGTGAGGTGTTCTCGCAGGTTCCCATCACGCACCGGGAGGCCGCTCTGGCACTCGGCGCGACCCGTTGGGAGATGATCCGCACCGCGGTCATCCCCTACGGCAAGCCCGGTGTCATCAGTGCTTCGATGCTCGGCCTCGGCCGGGCCATGGGCGAGACCATCGCGGTCGCCCTGGTGCTGCCCGCGTCGTTCAACATCTCCTGGCAGATCCTGACGCCGACCGGAAACACGATCGCGGCCAACGTCGCGAACGGATTCGGTGAGGCAAACGACATCGGCCGGGGTGCGCTCATCGCGTCCGGTCTCGTTCTGTTCGTCGTCACAATGGTGGTCAACATGATCGCTCGGGCCGTCATCGCCCGGCGCCGCGAGTTCTCGGGACGGGCCGCATGAGCACCGCGACGACCACCCCGACCGCGCCGGTCGGGCACAACCCGCCGAACCTGCGGGGGCAGACCCTGGCCCGGCCGGTGCTCGGCGCCATCGCGGTGGGCGCGGTCGTGCTCACCGGGCTGCTCTACCTCGTCACGTCGATCCACAGCCGCCTCCAGTTCGTGCTGATCGTGCTGCTGCTGTTCTCGGTCGGACAGACGGTGGCGTCCGTCGTGGTCGAGGGCAGCCGGCGCGCGAAGGACCGGCTGGTCACCACGCTGGTGTTCGGGTCGTTCCTGCTCGCGCTGATCCCGCTGGTCGCGGTCCTGGTCTCGGTCATCACGCGTGGTGCCGAGCGCCTCGACGGGGACTTCCTGACGCATTCGATGCGCAGCATCGGGGCGCGGGACGCCGGTGGCGGTATCTACCACGCGATTATCGGGACCCTTGAGCAGGTCGGGCTCGCCAGTCTCATCGCGGTGCCGTTCGGCCTGCTCGTCTCCATCTACCTGGTCGAGTACGGCCGGGGCCGGGTCAGCCGGACGATCAGTTTCTTCGTCGACGTGCTGACCGGTCTGCCGTCGATCATCGCGGGTCTGTTCGTGCTGGGCTTCTGGATTCTGGCCCTCGGCCAGAACTTCTCGGGCTTCGCCGGTGCGCTGGCGCTGGCAATCCTGATGATCCCGGTGGTGGTGCGTTCGTCGGAGGAGATGTTGAAGCTCGTCCCGGACGAGCTCCGCGAGGCGAGCTACGCACTGGGAATAGCCCGCTGGCGGACCATTCTCAAGGTCGTTCTCCCGACCGCGCTGCCCGGGATCGTGACCGGCGTCATGCTGGCGGTCGCGCGCGTCGCCGGCGAGACGGCGCCGCTGCTGCTCACCGTGTTCGGCGAGAACTCGATCAACTTCAACCCGTTCTCCGGTGAACAGTCCGCCCTGCCGCTCTACATCTATTCACAGGCCGGACAGCCGCAGCAGTTCGCGATCGACAGGGCCTGGGCTGCAGCACTCACGCTGATTATCATCATTATGCTGATCAACGCGATCGCTCGGCTCATCGCGCGCCAGGCGAAGATCAAGTAGCGCCCGGTGGCAACAACAAGACGACCGACCGCACAATCACCTGAGTCGAGGTAGCCATGGCCACCCGTATCGACATCTCGGGGCTGACCGCCTACTACGGGAAGTTCAAGGCCGTAGCGGATGTGAACCTGACCATCGAGCCGAAGAGCGTCACGGCCTTCATCGGGCCGTCCGGATGCGGCAAGTCCACCGTCCTGCGCACTCTCAACCGCATGCACGAGGTGCTGCCGGGTGCCCGGGTCGAGGGCGAGGTCCTGCTCGACGGTGAGGACCTCTACGGCCCCGGCGTGGACCCCGTCAACGTGCGGCGCAACGTCGGCATGGTCTTCCAGCGTCCCAACCCGTTCCCCACGATGTCCATCTACGAGAACGTCATTGCGGGCCTGAAGCTGAACGGCATCCGCCGCAAGTCGCTGCTCGACGAGCGGGTCGAGCAGTCGCTGCGCGGTGCGAACCTGTGGGATGAGGTCAAGGACCGGCTGAACCGTCCGGGCGCGGGCCTGTCCGGCGGCCAGCAGCAGCGGCTGTGCATCGCCCGCGCCATCGCGGTCGAGCCCCAGGTGCTGCTCATGGACGAGCCCTGCTCCGCACTCGACCCGATCTCGACGCTGGCGATCGAGGACCTCATCCAGCAGCTGCGGTCCAGCTACACGATCGTGATCGTCACCCACAACATGCAGCAGGCGTCCCGGGTGAGCGAGACCACCGCGTTCTTCTCCCTGGAGAAGACCGGTGACCCGGGTCGGCTGGTGGAGTACAACCGCACCTCGCAGATCTTCAGCAACCCCAGGGAGAAGCGGACCGAGGACTACGTCTCCGGGCGGTTCGGCTGAGCCCCTCCGAGGTTCCTGGATCCTCCGAGGCGCAGGTGGCGGCCGGTTCCTGGCGGACCGGCCCGTTCCTGGCCGGGCCCGGCCAGGAACGGCGTCCATCGCTGCTCATCGCCGACAGCGAGGCCGACGACGAGCTGCTGCCCGCACTGCGGGATCAGGGCGTCGAGGTGAGCGTGGTCGCGGACGGGGCGCTGGCGCTTGTGGAGATCGGGCGCCTCGCACCCTCCGCGGTGCTTCTCACCGCGAGTCTGCCGGTGGTGGACGGCGTCACGGTGATCCGTACCGTCCGGGCGGCCACGGGCCGGACCACCACCCCCATCCTGTTCGCCGTCGGACCCGGTGACCGCGAGCAGGCCGCCGCCGCGCTGGAGGCCGGGGCGAGCGCCTGCGTCGGCAAGCCCTACCGGGTGCACGAGGTCCTCGCGATGGTCGGCGCCGTCGGCGGCCTGGCCGTCAGCGCACCCCCCGGCCCGGACGACCTGGCCGCCCGACCGCCGGCCGCGCTGGTGGCCGGCGCCGCCGCCAGCGATGCCGGCGCCGTGGCGCGGGTGCTCACGGCGGGCCCTCCCGGCTCGGTCGGCCTGCCCGGCACTCCGGTGAATGCGGCAGGCCTCGTCGGCGCCGACGGCACGCCCGGCGCGTCAACGTGGCCCGGCGTCCCGGGCGTGGCGGGAGTGGTGGGCGCGCAGGGCATGGGCCCGCAGAACGGTCCGGCCGGGATGGGCCTGGTGCCCGCTGCGGGCGGCGGGCCCGTCCCGGGGGTGCAGGGCCTGCCCACGGCTGCCGCACTGGTCGGTGAACGCTCCGAGATACTGCGCTCCGGCCCGGTGGTCCTCGACGTCGACGCCCACGAGGTCACCGTGGACGGCCGGGCCGTGCACATGCCCCCGCGTGAGTTCAGGTTGCTGCGGCTGCTGCTCGGCCACGCGGGACGGGTGGTCACCCGGGAGACGCTGCTCACCGAGGTCTGGGGTTCACCCGACACCGACCCGAACACCCTGGCCGTCCACGTGCGCCGGCTGCGCCGCCGTCTCGGCGACCAGGCGGCCCTGCAGGCCACGGCGGAGCCGGGGGTCGGCTCCGCGCCGCTGCTCGGTCGCCCGGGTGCCACCCGGGGGTCGGTCGAGGTGCGGCCGCCGCTCATCGAGAGCATCCGCGGCATCGGCTACCGTTTCCGGGCCCCCCACCACCCACACCCCAGCTGAGAGCGGCCCGGCGCCCCGGGCGCCCTGTGTCGGGGACGAAGTGCCCGCGTGGTCAGCCCGGCAGGGCGTAGACGCCGGGGGCGCACTCCACGACGAGCCCGTCGGTGACCAGCCCGGCGAGCGCCCGGGCGCGCTGGACGGGTTCGTCCCACACCTGGTCGAGGATGGACCGCTCGACGGGCCCGGTGGCGTCACGGAGGACGGCGAGCAGCCGCCCGCGGACCTGACGGTCGGTTCCGGCGTACGTCTGGGGGCGCCGGGCCGGGACGTTCGAAGGCGGGCTGCCGGCCGCCGCCCACCCGCAGAGATCGCTGACCGGGCAGGCCGGGCAGCGCGGCGTGCGCGCCACACAGACCAGCGCGCCCAGCTCCATGAACGCCGCGCTCGCCCGGGCCGCCGTCTCCGTGTCCGCCGGCAGCAGGCCGGCGACGAGCTCAAGATCCCGCCGCGACACCGCGGCCGGCCCTTCGGCCACGCCTTCGACGGCCCGCGCGACGAAACGCCGGACGTTGACGTCGATCACGGGCTGGCGCTGGCGGAAGGCGAACGCGGCGACGGCTCGGGCGGTGTAGCTGCCGACCCCGGGCAGTGCCAGCAGGTCGTCCAGACCGTCCGGCACGGCCCCTCCGTGCCGTTCCACGATGGCGACGGCGGCCTGGTGCAGACGCAGCGCCCGGCGTGGGTAGCCGAGTCGCCCCCACTGCCGTACCGCCTCACCGGAGGGCTCGGCGGCGAGGTCCGCAGGGGTGGGCCAGCGGCGCAGCCAGAGCTCCCAGACCGGCAGGACCCGGTTCACCGGGGTCTGCTGGAGCATGATCTCGCTGACGAGAACACCCCACGGGCCGGTCTCCGGCCGCCGCCACGGCAGCTCCCGGGCGTGTGCACCGAACCAGCCCAGCACGCGCTCCGCGAGTGCCAGCGTCGGGTCGGCTGTTCCGACCGGTTCGATCCCGGATGTCGTCATCGATGTCATCGGCTCCATCGTGCCATCCGGGCGCCCGGATCAGGACACTGGTCCGTTTGTCGTTCAGCACCCGGTTCAGCATCGCGGCGCGGGCCTATTCCCGGTGGACCGGAAATGCCGCGGAGCGGAAACGCATTCTCCTGATCGAGAACAATGGTGGGGTTATTGGTGCTGATATCGCTCCCGGGCACGCCCGGTATCGGCGCCGGGTGAACCCGAACCCTGCCGGTCACCGCACTGGCACGGTGACCGCGCTAGACGTAGCGCTCGAGAATGCTGGACTCGGCGAGCCGGGAGAGGCCTTCGCGGACGGCCCGCGCCCGGGTCTCCCCGACGCTGTCGACGGCCTGCAGGTCGTCGACACCGGCCGCGAGCAGCTTCTGCAGCGTTCCGAAGTGGTCGACGAGGCGGTCGACGACCATCCGCGGCAGGCGCGGCACCTTGGCGAGCATCCGGTAGCCCCGCGGGCTGATCTGGCGGTCGAGGATGTCCGCCCCACCGGAGAAGCCGATCACCCGGGCGATCACGGTGAGGTCGAGCAGGTCGGTCGGGGACATCGCGGAGAGCTCCGTGAGGACCTGCGTGGCGTTCCCGGCCCGGGCCCCGGCCGGAAGGTAGTCGCGTACGGTGAGCTCCCGCTCCGTCTCGACCCCGGCCATCAGCTCCTCGAGCTGCAGGGACAGCAGGCGCCCGTCGGTGCCCAGCTCGACCACGTAGCTCTCGATCTCGTCCGCGATCCGCCGGACCATCTCGAGGCGCTGACTGACCGAGATGGCGTCGCGGACGGTGACAAGATCCTCGATCTCCAGCGCGGACAGCGTGCCGGCGACCTCGTCGAGCCGCAGCTTGTACCGCTCGAGCGTCGCCAGCGCCTGGTTGGCGCGGGACAGGATGGCCGCCGCCCCGTCGAGGACGTAGCGCCGCCCGGCGACGTACAGGGCGATGATGTGCATCGACTGGCTGACGGAGATCACCGGGAAGCCGGTCTGCTTGGCGACCCGCTCCGCGGTGCGGTGCCGGGTGCCGGACTCCTCGGTCGGGACGGTCGGATCGGGGACCAGGTGCACCGCTGCCCGGACGATGCGGGCGAGGTCGGAGGAGAGCACGATCGCGCCGTCCATCTTCGCCAGCTCGCGCAGGCGGGTGGCGGAGAACTCGACATCGAACTCGAACCCGCCGGTGCACAGACCTTCCACGACCTTGTCGTGGCCCAGCACGATCAGGGCTCCGGTGTGACCACGCAGGATGCGCTCGAGACCATCACGGAACGGAGTTCCGGGCGCGACCGCGGCGAGTGTCGCCCGGAAGATGTCATCCCCGGGTGGTCCTGCCATCAGGCTCCCTCGTTGTTCTCCGACGTCCTGTGCGTCGAACGCCCCCGTCGTGTCGTGCCTGTCGCCCTGATGGTATCGGTAGGCCCCGTGCGGATGAGCGCAGGCTCAGCGCGATCTCACCAAATCCGGCAATCGCCAAAGCCAGTTCATTCGTCGTACATGTGCGCAATGGCCGCGATAAGGTCGGGCACTTCCTGGACCACAAGGCCCTCGGGAGCCTCACCGGAGCCGGTGGGGACGAGCGCGCGCCGGAAGCCCAGCCGGGCCGCCGCGGCGAGGCGCTGCCGCACCGCGCCCACCGACCGCACCTCGCCGGCGAGGCCGACCTCGCCGATCGCGACCAGGTCGCCGGGGAGGGGATGGTCCCGCGCGGCGCTCACCGTCGCCAGCGCCACGGCCAGATCGGCGGCGGGCTCGGCGAGCCGAACCCCGCCCACGGTCGCGGTGTAGACATCGGCCCGGCCGAAGCGGACCCGGGCCCGCCGCTCCACGACCGCGAGAATCATCGCGACCCGGGCCGCGTCGAGCCCGGAGACGGCCCGGCGCGGGACCTGTGCGGACGCCTCGGCGACCAGGGCCTGGACCTCGGCGACCAGGGGCCGGCGGCCCTCGACGGTCACCGTGACACAGGTGCCGGCCACGGCCGCCGGGCCCGCACCGCCGGACCGGGAGAGGAACAGCCCGCTGGGGTCGGCGACCTCGCGGATGCCCGAGTCGTGCATCTCGAAGCAGCCCACCTCGTCGGCCGGGCCGTACCGGTTCTTGCCCGCGCGCACCAGCCGCAGCGTGGAGTGCCGCTCACCCTCGAAGTGCAGGACGACGTCCACGAGGTGCTCGAGCAGCCGCGGGCCGGCCACCGTGCCCTCCTTGGTGACGTGGCCGACCAGCACGGTCGCCAGGCCCAGCGCCTTGGCCGTGCGGATCAGCGCCCCGGTGACCTCGCGCACCTGCGTGACGCCGCCGGCGGAGCCCTCGGAGCCCGACGAGGAGATCGTCTGCACCGAGTCGACGACGAGGAGCTCCGGACGCACCTCCTCGACGTGCGTCAGCACGGCGCCGAGGTCGGTCTCGGCGGCCAGCCAGAGGTCGGGGTGCAGCGCCCCGATGCGACCGGCGCGCAGGCGCACCTGGGCCGCGGACTCCTCGCCGGTCACGACGAGGGCCCGGGAGCCGCCGGTGGCGCTGCGCGCGGCCACCTCCAGGAGGAGCGTGGACTTGCCTACGCCCGGCTCGCCGGCCAGCAGGATCACCGCCCCTGGCACCAGCCCGCCGCCGAGCACCCGGTCGAGCTCACCGATGCCGGTGGGACGCATGCGGGTGGCCGTGGTGTCGACCGCGGTGACGGGGGTCGCGGGCGCGGTCACCGGCGCGGCCGCCCCGAGCCGCGCCCCGCCACCCAGCCCGCCGCCGCTCAGAGCGCCGGGCCGGCGGGTGGACGGTGCCTGTGCCTCGAGTGTGCCCCAGGCCTGGCAGCGTGGGCACCGCCCGGCCCAGCGGACGGTCTCCGTCTCACAGGCGGAGCAACGGAAGCCTCCGGCGGGGTTGCGGGAGCTCGCGCCACGGGACGGAGCCCGCCCCAGGCCACCGGCCGACCGCCCCGCAGGGCCAACAGAGGACATGACGGTCACGGTAGCCGCCGGGTCCGACAGTTCGGGCCCGGCGGGCTACGTGCCGTCCAGTCCACGCCCCAGTCCACGCCCGCGGCCTGTTCGGGCGGGGCGGGCCCGCGCCCTCAGGCCGCGGGGTCAGGAAGCCCGGTCAGGAGGTGGGTACGGGCGCCGTGGCCGCGGGTGCGGTCTCCGCGGGCGCCGTGGCCGCGGGTGCGGTCCCACCGGCTCCAGGTGTCCCGGCGCCGGCCCCGGCCGGGGTGCTGGCAGTGGCGGGCGACGACGTCGCCGGCTCCGTGGCCGGCAGGGTCGTGGCCGCCGTCGCGGCCGCCGAGGCGCCGGGAGCGGGCGGCTCGATCGGTACGTCGAGCGTGAGGCTGCCGGACTTGGCGAAGGTGAACGTCACCGGGATCTCGGCGCCGACCATCAGGTCCTCGGTGAGGCCGGTCAGTGTCGGGGCCGAGCCGTTGGCGATGTAGATGTTGCCGCCGCCGGGACGAATGATCGATGGCGACGGTGCCCGCCCGCCACTCGCGGCCGGCGAGGACACGGTGATGAGACTGTCCTCCTCGGCGCCCCCGTTGAACACCGCGGAGATGATCTGGGCGGTGCCGCCCTCGTCCGCGGGCCCGGCGACGTAGACGTTCCGCAGGGTGACGGAGCCGACGGATCCGCTCACCGAGTTGGTTGTCGTGCGGGCGGAGTTGGTGACCGCGTCCGTCCCGGACGCGCAGCCGCTGAGAGTGGCGGTGACAATGGCCGCGGCGACGGACGACGCGGCGATGGCGGCCCGCCTGCGCGTGCCGCTGCGGCGGGCGGCGGGTGCGCCGGCGCCGGCTCGCGGTGCGTGGCTGGGGCCATCGGTATCGGTGGCGTCGACGGGCGGCGTCCCCATGGTGGTGGACGTCGCGGAACGAGCACCCAGACGGCGGCTCACGGCTCGGTGGCTCCTCCTGCGCAGGGACCGGCGCGGCTGGCGCGTCGGTGCCGAACGGTCGTGACCGGTCAGGTGGCCGTTGCGGGAATCCGCAGCGGCCGGCGCGCTCCCCCGCGGGCCGTGGAGAGTCCAGCCGGTGGATCGTCCATGGCACACCGGGAGCGCACCCGGTCACCCGCGAGACCCAGGTCGGGCCGCGGGTGCGGGGCTAACACTAGCCATCCCGGCCCTCAATGTGCGTCTGGTACGTGTCGGGCTCGACATCTGGGCCGTTCGGACGGCGGGGCGCCGCCCGAACGGCCCAGACAAGACCGTCCGCGGGCCTGGGCGGGGCGCCGGGGCAGGGGCACCGCCGCCCGGATGGGCCGGGCCCGGCCGGTGGCGGCCGCCGGGGCCGGCCTGACCAGGCCCCCCGGTGGAGCCGGCCGGCAGGTGGAGCGGGCGGAAGGGAGCCGGCGGGGGCCCGGGGCGAGCGATCGCGAGCATGGCGTTTCGGTCCTGGCTCGCGCAACAGGATGTGGATGTCCGCGGCGTGCGCCGCCCGCTCGGGACCCGTCCGCTCCGGCCAAGGTGGGACCGCGGAAAGGGGGGCCCGCCCGGGCCCGGCACGCGCGGGGGAGGCCGCCTGGTCCCCGCCGGTCCGGACGGAAAAGGCCGCAGTACACGGGGATCGCGGGCCATTGGCCACCTCGGGCCAGTGATCATCGGGTTGGCGATCGGGTAGCACGCGGGTGTCCGCACGGGACGCCGGTGCACCTGCCGGACGGGGCCGGACCGTGCCCGGAACCAACGGGCGGGGTGCCCGACCTTGGTGGCGGCGGCGCGACACGCCCGGCCGGCGCGGCCGGTGCCGGGGGGACATCCGGCGGGTCGGCGGGGGGACGCGCGGCCGGAGCGGTAGTGTCGCGGCGCCCTTGATGCCAACAACCGGACAACTTCCGCCGCATCGCCATCTGTTTCGCCAGCCGGGTCGATCCGCCTCTTGATAGGCCCCGACCTGCACGGATCCGGTCGGCCTGCGCACCGACCCGGTCGCGTGCAGCAGCTGTCCGTCCCGGAGGGTGGCCGCAACACGACGGTGGCGCTCTTCCTCCGCCGGCCAGGAGTGCGCGTCTGACCTGCGGCGATGCGTGCGTGTTACGCTGGTAGAGGCGGAAGGGGCACGTGACACATGGCGTTCCAAGTCGGCGAGACCGTTGTTTACCCGCATCATGGTGCTGCTCTGATTGATGCGATTGAAACGCGCGTCATCAAGGGTGAAGAGAAACTTTATCTCGTGCTGAAGGTCGCTCAGGGCGATCTCACTGTCCGTGTTCCAGCCGACAACGTCGGCATGGTTGGCGTGCGTGACGTCGTCGGCCAGGACGGCCTGGAGCGTGTGTTCGAGGTGCTGCGCGCCCCGCACACGGAGGAGCCGACCAACTGGTCGCGGCGTTACAAGGCCAACCTGGAGAAGCTCGCCTCCGGCGACGTGAACAAGGTCGCCGAGGTGGTCCGTGATCTCTGGCGGCGTGATCGCGAGCGCGGTCTTTCTGCAGGTGAGAAGCGCATGCTCAGCAAAGCGCGGCAGATTCTTGTCAGTGAACTCGCGCTCGCTGAGGGAACCAATGAGGACAAGGCCGAAGCCATGCTCGACGAGGTCCTCGCCGGCTGATACCGGCGCCACCTCGGACATGCACGGTCGGCAACACCAGGGCGGCTTTGTGTACGCCGCTCGACGTCAGCGGAAGGCTTGATGTTCCCGACCGAATCGTGGTTGCGGCGGATTTCCGTACCTGTGGGAGTGCCCCCGGAAGGGGGCCTCTCACCCGCCCGGATCGACCGGGTCGCGACAGGCGGACGCCGCGGAGGCCGTAGGTGGTGAGCACCCGAGTAGGGGCGGTCGTGCCGGCAGCTGGCCGGGGCGAGCGCCTCGGTGGAGGCACGCCCAAGGCACTGCGGCCGCTCGCTGGCCGTCCGATGCTGCTGCGGGCGGTCGAGACCCTGCTGGCGTCCGCGCACGTCACCCAGGTCGTCGTCGCGGCGCCACCCACGTTGGTGGACGTCGTCGGGCAGATCCTCGGCCCCGGTGTGTGCGTGGTGCCGGGCGGCGGGGAGCGGGTGGATTCGGTGCGCACCGCGCTGGACGCCCTGGACGATGACATCGGGGTCGTCCTCGTGCATGACGCGGCACGGCCGCTCACACCGGCCACGCTGGTGGATGCGGTCGCGGCGGCGGTGCTCGCCGGTCATCCGGCGGTGATTCCCGTGTTGCCCGTGACGGACACCGTCAAGGAGATCGACGCGGACGGCCGGGTGGTGCGGACCCCGCGCCGGGACGTGCTGCGCGCGGTGCAGACCCCGCAGGGCTTCCGGCGGGACATTCTGCGCACCGCCTACGCGAACCGCGACCTGCCCGTCACCGACGACGCGGGCCTCGTCGAGGCGCTCGGGGTGCCGGTGACGACGATTCCCGGCTCCGAGGAGGCGTTCAAGGTGACCCGGCCGGTCGATCTGGTCCTCGCGGAGGCGCTGCTGGCCGACTCGCTGGCCCGGGACGGCCAGCGATGACCGCGCCGCAGCTGCCCCGTGTGGGCACGGGGGTGGACGTCCACCCCTTCGAGGCGGGGCGCGACTGCTGGGTCGCCTGCCTGCAGTGGCCGGGCGAGACCGGCCTGGCCGGGCACTCCGACGGCGACGTGGCCGCACACGCGGCCTGCGACGCGCTGCTCACCGCCGCCGGCATCGGCGACCTCGGCGCGGTGTTCGGCACGGGCCGCCCGGAGTGGTCCGGTGCCTCCGGTGCCGCACTGCTGGGCGAGACAGCCCGGCTGCTCGCGGAGGGCGGCTGGCTGATCGGCAACGTCGCTGTCCAGGTGGTGGGTAACCGCCCCCGGATGGCCGCCAGGCGGCTCGAGGCGCAGGAGGCGATGTCGTCGGCTCTGGGCGCCCCGGTCAACCTGTCCGCGACGACCACGGACGGCCTCGGCCTGACCGGGCGGGGTGAGGGGCTGGCCGCGGTCGCGACGGCCCTGGTCGCCCGTCTCTGAGCTCACTCCCGACGACCTCGGCTCCCGGCGGCTCTGGCCGCCGGGAGCCGAGGTCGTCGGCGTTCCTGGGCGTCTGTGGGTGGGGCCCTCTCCGGACTGCAGGCGCGGTTGCCGGATTGTTGGCATGCCTGACTGGCATCGGACGTAGTTTGATGCTGGGGGAGTGAGAGGGTGTGCCCGGTGAGCAAGTCTCGGAGGAGTGTGATGGCGGCGCGGCTCCCGGAGGCGGTCAGGGCACTCGCGGATGCTCCGACCTACGTGACGCTGGCGACGATCCGTCCGGACGGCGCGCCGCGCCTCACCGTGCTCTGGATCGCGCGGGACGGCGACGACCTGTTGTTGTCGACGGTGCGCGGCCGGGCCAAGGAACGGGACATCGCCCGAGACCCCCGGGTCGGCCTGATGTTCCTCGACCAGCGCGACCCGTATGCCTACGTCGAGATCCGCGGTGTGGCCTCGCTCTCCGAGGAGGGCGGCAAGGAGCTCATCGACCTGCTCTCCACGAAGTACACCGGCTCTCCGTACGGCTGGGACGGGCCGGACGAGGTCAGGCTGGTGATCCGCGTCATCGCGGAGCGCGTTCTCACCACGGGCTGACCGTTCTCACCGCGGGCTGACACCCGCCCGCGGCCCTCTTCACACGGGGGTCGGTTCCGCGATGCGGCCCCCCCTGTTATCCCGGCGCGACCCCATTCCAGTACCTCCCTTCGGCGTGGTGGCTGCCGGGGGCCGTACCCTTGACAGATGGGTCTTCGCCTCTATGACACGCGCACCCGGCGCGTGCGGCCGTTTGTGCCGCTGCGCCCCGGTCATGTGGGCGTGTATGTCTGTGGGCCCACCGTCCAGTCTCCGCCGCATGTGGGCCATATCCGCACCGCGCTGGCGTTCGACCTGTTGCGGCGGTGGATGACGCAGGGCGGGCTCGCGGTGACCTTCGTGCAGAACGTCACCGACATCGATGACAAGATCATCGTCAACGCGGACCTGGCGGGTACCACCGTCTGGGAGCTCGCCACCCGGCAGACCAGGGCGTTCGACGAGGCCTACCGGGCTGTCGGTGTCCTGCCGCCGACGATCTCCCCGCGTGCCACCGGGCACATCCCCGAGATGCTGGAGATGGTCTCCGTCCTGGTGGAGCGGGGGCTGGCCTACCCGGGCGCGGGCTCGGTGTGGTTCCGGGTCGGCTCCTACGCGGATTACGGCGCCCTGTCCCACCAGCGGCCCGCGTCGATGCACCCGTCTCCGGAGGCCGAGCCGGGCAAGTCCGATCCCCGGGACTTCGCCCTGTGGAAGGCGGCCCGGCCCGGTGAGCCCTCCTGGTCGTCACCCTGGGGGCCGGGCCGTCCCGGCTGGCACCTGGAGTGCTCGGCGATGGCCGGCAAGTACCTCGGCGACGTCTTTGACATCCACGGCGGTGGGCTCGATCTGGTCTTCCCACACCACGAGAACGAGCGCGCCCAGACCGTCTGCTCGGCCGGTGGACCAGACGCCGCCGAGATGGCCAACTACTGGATGCACGTGGGTCTGCTGACGACCGGCGGCACCAAGATGTCCAAGTCGCTGGGCAACTCGTTCTTCGTGACCGACGCACTGGCCGCGGTCCGCCCGCAGGTCCTGCGGTACCACCTGCTCTCGGCGCACTACCGCTCCTCGCTGGAGTACAGCGCGCAGACGCTCGACGAGTCCGGCGCGGCGCACGACCGGGTGGAGACGTTCGTCCGCAACGCCCTCGACATCCTGGGTGGGCCGGACGAGGCCGCCGCGCTCGCGGCGGAGACCGACCGCGACGGCATGGATCCGGGAGTCGGTCCCGCGGGGCCGGCGCAGCGGACCCTGTCGCCCGGGGGGCTGGCGGGTGCGGCCGCGCCCGCAGGCGATGACCTGACGCCCCGTCAGGCCTGGGCCGAGTTCGCGGCAGCGCTGGACGACGATCTCTCGGTCGGTCGCGCGCTGGCGGCGCTGTTCGGCGTGGTCGGCCGTGGCAACCAGGTGCTTTCCAAGACGCACAGCCGGGAACTGGCCGGCTGGGTGGACGTCACCCGCCGGATGCTCACCGTGCTCGGCCTCGATCCGGTGGAGCAGTGGCCGACGGCCGGCGCCGAGCTGCGCCCGGCGCTCGACGGCGTCATGGACGTTCTGCTCGACCTGCGCTCGGCGGCCAGGGCCCGGCGGGACTACTCCGAGGCGGACTCGATCCGCTCGCGGCTCGCCGCCGCCGGCGTCGTCATCGAGGACACGCCCGAAGGCCAGCGCTGGCACCTGGCCTGAAGGAAACGGACCTGGCCTGGACGACATCGCATCGCCTGGACGATCTGGCCCGCGCCGCTGGTGACAGCGACGCGGGCCAGAGAGCATGTCGAGCCGCCAGGTTCCCGCCTGACGGCGGCGATCACTGTGCGCGGACGGTGATCCTCGTCCAGGCGCCGACGTAGACGCGATCGCCGTCGCGCAGCGGAATCGGGCGGCCGGGCTCGATCGGGTCGGGCTCGTCGTTCAGCCGGGTCCCGTTGGTCGACCCCGGGTCCCGGACGGCGTACGTGCCGTCGGGCATCCGCTCCAGCGTCGCGTGGGCCCGGGAGATCCCCGGGTCCTCCGGCGCGCCGGACAGGTCGATCTCCGGGTTGATGCCCCGGGACTCGCTGCGCCGCCCGATGAGCATCTGCGACTCGGTCAGCGCGAAGACGCGGCGCGGGTAGAACGCCGGGAACGGGACGCGGTGGTCGTCACCGCTGTCGTAGTACTCCCGCTCGGCCTCGACGACGGCCTCCCAGGTGCCGGCCTGCGGCGCGTCCCAGTCGTGGCCCCGGCTCCCCGCTCGCGGGTCGCCCATCCTCGGGTCGTCGCGGCGCTGCTCGCCGATCCGCGGGTCGCCCAGGCGGGGGTCGCCGAGGCGCGGGTCGGCCATCCTCGGATCGGTGGCGTGGCGGGCCTCCTGGCCGCGCCGCGGCCCGGCCTGCCGCGAGGTGGCACCCGCGTCGTCGATCCCGCCGACGCCCGCCGGGGCGGGCAGCTGACCGGTACTGAAGTCGAGCCCGCAGTTCTCGCAGAAGCGTGCGGACGGGTCGTTCAGCGACCGGCAGTTGGGGCAGGGCGCGTAGCGGTCGGCAGCAGCACGGTCCCGGACGCCCGGCCCGGCAGGCCCCGCCGGCACCGGCGTGGAGCCGGCCCCCGCCGCGCCCAGTGGGTCGGCACCGTAGCCGCCGCCGGGTGCACCGAACGACCCGCCGTCGCGGTAGCCGCGCCGGGGGTCGGCGTCCGGGGCGCCCCGGCCCGGCTCGCCCGCGCCGTACCCGCCGCGGCCGTCGGGCCGGCCCTCAGGGCCGCCGTACCCGCCGCGGTCGTCGCGGCCGCGGGGAAAACCGCCGTCCGGCTCGGCGCGCCCGGCGGGGTAACCGCTCCGCCCGTCCCGCTCGTCCCGGCCCTCACGGCCGTACCCGGGCGGTGTTCGGTCGTCGCGGCCGCCGAAGCCGGCGCCGCGCTCGTCGGGCTCACGGCCGTACGGGTCGTGCCGCTCACCGCGGGCGTCGGGACGCCCGCGCTCCTCCGGCCGCCCGTAGCCTTCGCGGGCGTACGGGTCCGCCGGGTAGCCACCACGAGCGGAGCGCGGTTCCTCGGCGTAGCCCTCGCGGCCGTAGCCGCCGTACGGGTCACCGCCGCGGCCTGCGCCGCGGGGCGGGTCCGCCACCCCGGGGGCGTCGGCCGGCGCGCGCCGGATCCCGAGCGGGTCGTAGCCGCCCTGAGCGCCGTCGGCGCCCGGCGGCGGGACCGACGGGTCCCGCTCCGGTGCCCGTCGCGCGTACGGGTCCGCCGCCCGGCCGGCGGGCGCGCCCGCCGGGTAGGCGGGATCACGGCCGCCATCGTCCTGGCGGAAACCATAACGATCCTGACCGCCCACGATCCGTAGCCCGCACTGATCGCAGTAGTCAGGATCGTGGGACAGGTGCCCCTCCGGGCAGCGTGCGCTCACCTGATCACCTGTTCACCCGAACGGTCCTGGCCGACATCGACGAGTCGCGGACCATCTCGTCCATCTTCTCGACGTATTTCTTCAGACGAACCGTACCCGTTGTTGGAATGTCGATGTGAACCGCCTCCTGTAGGAGGCGGTGGGTTGCGTCGTTGCCCCAGGTGAGGGCCTCCCGAATCGCCTTGCCGGATCACCGGTCTGGCAGCCGTGTCGCCGCGGTCGACGGCCGGGCATCCGGGCCCCGGGCCGTTTCCGACCGGCCGTGGAAGGTCACTGACTGGTCACCCTGGCCGCGACCACGGTGATGTTGTCATGGCCGCCCTGGTCGATCGCGAAGTCGGTGAGGTGGCGGGCGACGTCCAGCGCCGCGGCGCCGGGGTCGAGCTGGTTCACCAGCGCGGCGAGCACGTCCGGCCGGGAGGAGTAGTTCCACAGCCCGTCACTGCAGACAAGCACCGTGGCCGGTGTCTCGATCGGGAAGGCGGCCGTGTGCGGGGTGACGTCCTCGGCGTCGCCGCCCAGCCAGCGGGTCAGCGTGTGGGCACGCCGGTGCGTCTCCGCCTCCGAGGCGGGGATCAGCCCGGCGCGGGCCGCTTCGGCCGCCCAGGTGTCGTCCGCGGTCAGCCGCTCGCACCAGCGCGGACCGAGCAGGTAGACCCGGCTGTCGCCGACCCAGCCGACGGTGACCATGCCCGGGCCGTCCACCGAGGGCGGGGTGATGATCGCCGCGGCGATGGTGCAGGAGGGAGCCATCCGGCCCTCGGCCGCGCTGAGCTGGGCGATGGTGGCCTGGGCAGCCTCGACCGCGGCGTGCAGGGCGGCGTCGGCCTCGTCCGGGCCGAAACCTCCGGAGATCCGGCGCGGCGCGGTGCGCGGCTCGTCGTACTCGGTGTACTCCTCCAGGACGTCCAGAACGTCGTTCGCGGAGCTTTCGGCGCGCTCCTCGTACGGAACGGCCTCGCCGGGCCCGTGGGCGCGTACCGCGTCCGCGAGGATCGCCGTCGCGGTCGAGGTGGCTGCCGCGGACGCCTCGCCGGACCCCGGGGTCGTCGAGACGCCGTCACAGACCACGGCGATGAGCGTTCCGTGGACGATGGCCACGCCCATCGAGTCCTCGTTCGTCGTGTGCCGGACCCCGCGGTCGCACACCCCGGCCAGCGGGCCCAGGTCGATCTCGCGGTGGTCCGCGTCGCCGCCACCCACCGGCGCGCCGGTGAAGGCGAAGCCGCATGCCTCGCAGTACCGCGCATCGCTGTAGTTGGGCGCCGCGCACACCGGGCAGCGGACGACCTCCTCGCCGGCAGCGGACTCGCTCACCGACGAGGCACGGTGGCCCAGGAGCATCGTGGCGGGATCGGAGTCGGGGCCGTACCCGTCGCCGGCGAATCCGCCGCCGGAGTAGTCGCCGTCCGAGTAACCGCCGGGCGGGTAGGCCGAAGCCTCATAGCCGTGCTCCGTGTACCCATCCCGGTACTCGCTGTCACGATAGGTGCCCGATTCTGCCTGGTAGCCGGCCCCGGGATAGGCCGCGCCGCCCGGATAGCTGTTCTCCGGGTAGCTGGCGTTCTCCGGATAGCCGCCCTCGCCGTAGCTGTTCTCGGGGTAGCCGTTCCCGGAATAGGGCGCGTCCTGGAAGCGGCCCGCGGCGTAGCCCTCCCCGCGGTGCTCCGGACGGAACTCCTCCGGTGGGTAGCCCTCCGGCGGCAGATCGCTACCCTGGTACCGGCCCTGCTGCCCCGACTCGTCGGGGTAGACGTCACCGGGGCGGGGGGCACCCGGGCCCTCCGGTGGGTAGCCGTGCCCGGGATAGCTCTGCCCCGGGCGGGGGTTGAGGTCCACAGTCAGGCCACCGGCCGCGGCAGCGGCCCGCCAGTGACAGCGAGTCTGGGCGGTATGCGCGGGGCCGTCTGGCGCGGAGCCATGTGGTAAGTGCCTCCTGCCCGTCCTGTGGGGACCGGATATATCACGTCGACCTGCTCAGATCCAAGGACGCCGAGATGAATAGTGGCATGGTCCGCCAGGTGCGTCGACGCCGGTGATCTCGGTGTCTGCCTCGGTGTCAACGTCCGCCCGTCCTGCGTGGAATGCCGGAAGTTCTCCCCTGCAGTACGCCCGCCGCCCGCGCGTGCTCCGGAACCTCCGCTGCCCCCCAGGCCTTTTGCCTGGTCAACGGCCTCTGCTGAACTCCGGCCGGGCGCGGCTCGGCGTCGACGGGGCGCTGCGGCGCAGCGTTCGCCGCCACCGCGGCCAGCGCCGCGGCCATGTCGCCGGCAGTGCCGAACCGCCGCGCGGGATCGGTCGCGGTGGCACGAAGGAGGAACCGGTGCAGGGGTTCGTTCCTGGCCAGCACCTGGTGGACCTCCTCCGCCGGAAGGGTGTAGCGATATGTTGACGCACGGTGCGGAAAATCGAGCACCGCGGTTGCCAACAGCCTGCCGAGAGCGTAGAGGTCAGAACCCACCGACGGGGGCCTCATGGCGAGCTCGGGGGCGTCAAATCCAGCGGTGACGTGGAAAGCCCCGCAGCGCCGGCCGCGGTGGCGCACCGACTGGAGATCGATCAGCGTGACCTGGTCGCCGTTCCAGACCACGTTGCCCGGCGCGAGGTCGCCGTGGACGTAGCCGCGTTCGTGCACGTACCGCAGGGCGGAGAGCAGCCGCAGGGCGCCGGCGATTCCGTCCGGGACGGGCAGCGGGGCGCCCACCGCGCCGCGCGCGAGCCGCCTGGACCGCAGCAGCTCCGCCAGCGACGGGCCGGGCACGAAGTCCATCACCGTGTAGACGATGTTGCCGTGCCGCACCTCGCCGAGGGTCTCCACGATCGCCGGATGCCGCAGCGGGGGGTCCGGAAGCGGGCGCCGGGAGAGCCGCGCGCTCAGCGGGGCCGGGCGTGCCCCTGCTCGCCGCAGGCTCTTGAGCACCACCCGCCGCCCGGCGCCCACCGGACCGCCGCTCGCGACGGCGAGGAAGACCCAGCCGCCTGGCCCCGGGCCTCCGGCGCCCAGGCAGTCGACGATCTCGTAGCCGCCGGCGACGTCCCCGGCGCGCAGCGGCGGCGCGAAGGAGTAGGGCGTCCGACAACGCGGGCAGAAGCCGCTCTCCCGCAGGTGCCCGACGGCGCCGGCCCGGCCGCCGGCGCGGCCCAGGGGGCTGGCACAGACCGGGCAGGAGACGGCGGGATGCTCCTGTCGCCAGGCGCCGGCGCCGGCGCCGGCAGCGGTGGCGGTGGCGGTGGCGCGGGCATGGGAGTGGGAGTGGGCGGGAGGGTGAGCGCCGGACGGGTCGGAACCCGTCGCTCCCGGTCCGGAGAAGCCTGCCACCTGCCCTCCAGACGTCGGTCCGCGCATCACCCTGAGGATAGGTAGCAAGGCGCCCGTCCGGCGTACGTCCTGGCCAACTGGTGCCCCGACCGGGCCAGTCGCGGCCGGTTGGTGCGGCCATGGGCCGGTCGGGGCCGTGGTTCCGGCGCCCGGCGAGGCGTGGAGGTGCGGGGGGCCGCCGGTGACGGTGTCCGCCGCGTGGCGTGATGTCGGCGGATACCGTTGATGGACGACAGCACCCGGCCGGCCTGCGCCGGCACCCGGGTGCGGTCTGATGATCGTTGGCTCGCAGACGGGTCGACGGCCCGACGCGTGAGTGACGAGGTGGTCTGTGATGGCCGGTGGCCAGGGCCGGGGCGGTGGCGGCATCGCTCGCGGTGGGCAGGGGGGCCGGGCCGGGAAGGCGGGCTCCCACCGTAAGGGCGCGGCGCTTGGCAGCGGCGGCCAGCGCCGCAAGGCGCTGGAGGGCAAGGGCGCGACACCGCCGGCGCAGATGCGGCCGGGCCATCCGGCCCAGCGCCGGGCAGCCGCGGCGGCGAACGCGGCCACCCGGGGGGCGCGTGGGCGTCCTGGGGTGGAGCGTGCCGCGGGTGCCGGTGCCGGTGCGGGTGCGGCGGGCGGGGTGGGCCCGGCTGGCGGCTCGGCGGCGTACGCCTCACGGCGCGGCGGCGAGTCCGACGAGTACGTGGTCGGCCGCAACGCGGTGGTCGAGGCGCTGCGTGCCGGCGTGCCGGCGACCACGCTGCTGATCGCCGGCGGTCTCGACTTCGACGAGCGGGTCGCCGACGCCCGCCGCCTCGCCGGCCGGGCCGGGCTGAGCGTCGTCGACATCGGGCGGATCGAGCTCGACCGGCTCTGCCCGAACGCCCCGCACCAGGGGCTGGCGCTGACCGTCCCGCCGTACAGCTACGCCCACCCGGACGACCTGCTGGCCGCGGCCACCCGCAGCGCGCAGCCCGGCCTCGTCGTCGCACTCGACGGCGTCACCGACCCGCGCAACCTCGGGGCGGTCGTCCGCTCGGCAGCCGCCTTCGGCGCGACCGGGGTGGTGGTGCCGGAGCGGCGCGCCGCCGGTATGACCGCGGCGGCCTGGAAGACGTCCGCGGGCGCGGCGGCGCGGCTGCCGGTCGCGCGCGCCGTGAACCTGACCCGCACGCTGCGGTCGTATGCCGAAGCGGGCCTGTTCGTCGCAGGTCTGGCGGCGGACGGCGAGGTCAGCCTCGACGACCTGGAGGTCGCCACCGACCCGCTGGTCGTTGTTGTCGGGTCGGAGGGCCGCGGGCTCTCCCGGCTGGTCGGCGAATGCTGTGACCTCAGGATCCGGATTCCGATGGCGGGGGCCACGGAGTCGCTGAACGCCGGTGTGGCGGCCGGCATCGCGCTGGCGGAGATCGCCCGCCGTCGCAGGCAGGCCCTCACGGCCGACTGAGCTTCCCCGGCTGGGCTCCGCGGAGCTGGCGGACCTGCGGAGCTGGCGGACCTGCGGAGCTGCGCGGCCCGGCGCACCATGAGCAGAGGAGCGGACAGGAGAGCAGCGACGGCACGAAGCGCCACCGACGGAGCAGGAGCGCCGGTTCGGCGCCGCGGCCGAGGAGCGGGAGGTGCACCCGTGAGTGAGCGTGTGGCCGGCGGCAGGCGGGAGGCCGCGCGCGGGCAGGCGAATCCGGGCGGTGCCGACAGCGACCGGCACGGCGGGCGCGACCGGGTCCAGGCGGCACGGGAGCACACCGACGAGATAACGCGGGTACTCGATCTCGCCCGCCGCCACCTGCGCACCGACGTCGCCTGGCTGTCCCGCTTCAGCGGGGACGATCAGGTCATCGACCTGGTCGCCGGCGACGGCGCCCTGGTCGAGAGCCTGGTCGGACGTCAGGTCGGCCAGGAGCACACATACTGCGCCCGGGTGCTGGACGGGCGGCTGCCCGCGGTGATTCCCGACGCGCGGGCCGACAGCCGCACCGCCGGCCTGGCGGTCACCCGGGAGCTGGGGATCGGCTCCTACGTCGGAGCGCCGGTCTACCTGGACTCCGGTGACCTCTACGGCATGCTGTGCGCGCTGGGCACCGACCCGGACCCGGAGCTGGGCGACCGGGACGGTCACTTCCTGCGGCTGCTGGCCGAGGCCCTGACCGAGACGGTGTCGGCACTGCACCGAAGCGGCGCGGACGACGACCACCTCCGGTCGGTGATCGGGAGGATCATCGACCGCGGTGGTCCGGAGATGGTCTTCCAACCGGTGTTCGATCTGCCGACCCACGGGATCATCGGGGCGGAGGCGCTGGCGCGCTTCCCCTCCTTCCCACCGCCGGGCGGCGACGACGGTGGTGAGGGCGCGGGTCGGGGAAGCATCGACGAAGCCGGCACGGAGGCTGGCCGGCAGCCCGTGGCCGGATCCACGCCCGGGACCACGCCCGGGACCGCGGCCGGGGCCGGGGCCGGGGCCCGCCGGCCGGAGTACGGCGGCCTGGCCCCGGAGCGGTGGTTCGCCTACGCGACGTCGGTCGGCATGGGCATCGATCTCGAGCTCGCGGCGATCCGAGCGACCCTCGTGGCGCTGCCCCGGTTCCCGCGCGGCCTGTCCGTCGCAGTCAACGCCGCACCGGCGACCATCGCCTCCGGACGTCTCACCGAGCTGCTCAGCGGGCCAGCCGCCGACCAGGTGGTCGTCGAGATCACCGAGCGGGAGGGCATCCACGACCTGCCCGGCACGCTCAGCCGGCTGCAGGAGCTGCGGGACATGGGCGTCCGCGTCGCGGTCGACAACGTGGGCGTGGCCTATGCCAGCCTGCGCCGGCTCGTGCAGATCCTGCCGGACGTCGTGAAGATGGACCGCTGGCTCTCCGTCGAGATCGGCGCGGACACGGCCCGCCGCGCGCTGGTCGAGGCACTGGTGCACTTCTCCCGGCAGATCGGGGCGACCCTGGTCGCTGCCGGCATCGAGACGACCGGCGCGATGCGGGTGCTGACCGCGGCCGGTGTGGACCAGGGCCAGGGGGACTTCCTGGGCCCGCCGGGCCCGCTGCCGCTGCCCGCGCACTGCCGGTGCCTCCCACTGAGGCAGGGCACGCGGAAATCCGCTGCAATGGCCTGATCGGCCCGCAATGGCCTGATCGGCCGGATCGACCGGATCGGCCGCGGTCCATCCCGGCACTTCGTCGCTTCTGGTACCTGATTCCCGCCCCATCGCGGGATGATGGGGCCGAAGTCGGCGGGTGTGGCCTTCCGGGCGTTGTGGTGACCCGGTTGAACCGGAGCATTGCCGACGTCCGGAGGGTGCCCGCAGAGTGTGGGCTGTGAAAACTGCGGAGAACATCCGGGCGTCGTCTGTGAGATCCCCGCGGGGATTGCGCCGGCGGATCCTGGCCGGTGCGGCGCTGCTGACATCGGCTATGGGTGCCGTCTCCTGCACGGAGCCTGCCGGCGGCCAGGTTACGGGCGGAAAGGGCGAAGGCTGGCATCTCACCGTCTACTACACGGCGGTGGAAGGTTTTCACACGGATACGCCGCTGACGACGGTCCGCGGCTGCCCGCAGCGTGACTGCGCCTTTGGTGACGAGGTTCTCGGCGCCTTTCCCACCGGTTTCGTCGACGCGGTACGCGGCGAGGGGACGGGGCGTATCACCAGCGGGCCGAGATCGGGGTCGATGATCAACTGGTCCTTCGACACCGGTTTCTGGCTCGACGACATTCCCAGCGACACCGCCGGCCGGGCCCTGGTCCCCTTCCGCAGCGCCGCGGCGGATCCGTCGACCCTTCCCGCCGGGACGGCCTTCGTGATCGACGACTGCGGCCATGAGGAGGACGGGTCCGCGATCGACCCGGCCGCCTGCGAGGCGCTGCGGCGCACGACGTGGGAGGTGCGCGACGAGTTCACCCCGGGGCTCGGGGGTGAACGCCGGCTCGATCTCTACATCGGGGAGGAGGACGGCCCCGGTTTCACCGAGACCAGTCCGCTCTACCTGACCGGTGTCGACGCGCGCGTCACGGTCACGGCCACCGGGCGGGCGGACGCGGAACGGCAGCCCCGGGCCTGACTGCCCTCGCATCGGCCGGTGCGAGGGTGGGGCGGGCGGGGAGGGCACGGGAACTCGAGTTCCCGTGCCCTCCCCGCCGGCGAGGTTCCCTGCGCTCAGACCGCCGAGGCGGCGATGAAGGAGTACCCGAGCGCCCGGACACCTTCGACGGTCTGCCGCAGGTAGTCGACGCCCAGATACGGGTGGTAGAACATGCTGGCATATCCGTCCCGGACGACCAGATTGCGCCGTGCCGCGTCGATCAGATCCGCGGGCAGTCGAGCCGGGTGGTTGTTGAACGCCGCCGGCTCCACGTTCCCGATGTTCTCCGGAATCACGAACGACCCGTGGATGTCGGTGACCGGGTAGGGAAAGAACTGACCCCCGTACCTCGTGTGGTCGACGGTCCCGCCGGCCAGCTGGTTGCGGAAGTAAAGCCCGCGGTCATACCGGCGCGGGAACTTCTCCCGGGCCGCCGCGTAGTCGGGCGCGGAAGCGGCGTAGTGCGGGAACTCGAAAACGGTTGGCACAGCCAGTCCGGCCGCGGTGAAAGCGGCCGCAGCCCCGTTCATCCGGCCGGTGGCCCAGGCCTGGCTGTCGCCGGGGACCGGCCCGTCGTACACGACGTTGTCCTGCGCGTCGACATGAGCTCGGAAGAACTCGAAGTCGTCCGCGCTCGCCCCGGAATAGGGATTGGCCGCGTTCGAGAACTGGTGCGTCCAGCCGTGCATGATCAACGCTCCGCCACGCTGGGTCATGTAGCGCAGTGCGGAGACGACGTCCGGCCGTGCGGCGAGACTGTAGTCCTGTGCGACGCCGTTGTTGTAGGTGCCGTTCGCGTCGACGTACCGCGGGTAGACCGCGACCGAGAACGGGACCCGCGCCGAGGAGAGGTAGTCGGCGATGGCTCGCAGCTCGGCCGGGTCGGCGTCCGGCCCGACGTCCTCGATGCGTACCAGGGCCCGGTGCCTGGTCGGTGTCTGCGGCGCCAGCACATCGAAGAGAAGGTCCGCCACGGCGAGGTAGCGGTCGGTCATGTCGGCGTAGGCGAACGGGATCTCACCGACGTAGGTCAGGTTCCCCGCCCGCAGCGCCCAGGGAAATCTCGTCCCGTCGCCGCGGACGGCCTCCGCCAGCACGGTCGCCCGGGTGGTGTCCACCGCCGCGTAGTTCATGATCCCTGCGGCGTTGCCGGTGTACCGGCTGAGGTCCGTCCCCTTGTAACGAACGGCGCCGACGGTGGAGGTGTCGAAGCCCGACCAGTTCCAGCCATAGGTCGTCGGGAACGCCGGCGACTGGGCCGTGAGCTGCCAGATGTTGTTGTACATCCAGACCACCGGGCGGGTGCCCGCCAGGACGTCCGCCAGGAAGGCTGTCGGCACCTGTTCGTCGTAGGTGGACCCGATGTAGATCACGGCCGCGTAGCCGGCCAGCTGGCCGGCGGTGTAGGTGCTGACGGGCCGGGCCTGCCAGGTGCCGAACCGCGACGCGAGGTTCGCCGCCTGCATGGCGTACTGCTCGCCGAGCCAGCCCCACGCACCGGTCGTGTCGTAGAGGATCAGCGTCCCCACGCCGGTCGCTGCCGCGGCGGCCGGCGGGGTGGCGGCCGTGGTCGTGGGGGCGGCGTCATCCGGTCGGCCGTCACCACCGGCACCGCCGCCCGCGCGCCCGCCCGAGGCCGGGGACTGGGCGGGTCCGGCCGGCGGCAGGTCGGTCCCCCTGCCGGGCGGTGCCGGCCGCGGCGCGCGTCGCGGCGGCGGTGTCCGTGGCGGGGCCGGCGGGGCCGGAAGCAGGTCGGTCCGGGCATCAGCGTGATGGACCAGGGGGGTCGCCGCCCGGGCGTGCGGCGGTGTCTGCACCGATGGCCGCGCAGCCCCGGCACCGGCCCCGGGAGCGGCGGCCGTGGCGGTGGCGGCGCCGGCGCTCACGGCGATCACGAGCAGCCCGGCCGCCGCGACCGTCACCGGCCGCCGGCTCGAGCTCCGGCTCCGGCGCCGCCCGACGGTCTGACGGTCTGCGACGACCCGGCGGTTGCCGATGGTCCGGCAGCGGCTGAGGAGACGGTGTCGGGGTCTCCTGGGGGAGGTCATGCGCCGGTTTCCTCTCGGCCTGCCGCGACCACGGTGCCGGTGCGCTCGCGGTCCGGAACCGCCGGCTGGCGCGGGATGCTGATCGGGCGCGCGGCCGGGAGCGGGAGGTCCGGGACGAAGGGGTCCGGACCGGGAGCGCAGAGCAGCCGGTGCTCGATCGCCGCCACCGCACGGCGGGCGGCCTGCCCGTCGCCGTAGGGATTGACGGCCCCGGCCATCGCCGCGTACGCCACCGGGTCGTCCACCAGGTTCTCCACCGCCGCCACGATCTGGTCCGGGTCGGTGCCGACGAGCCGGGCGGTGCCGGCCCGCAGGCCTTCGGGGCGCTCGGTGTTGTCCCGCAGCACCAGGACGGGCTTGCCGAGGCTCGGTGCCTCCTCCTGGACTCCTCCGCTGTCGGTCAGGACGACCGTCGCGATGGCCATGAGGTGCGCGAAGACGGCGTAGTCGACCGGGTCGGCGACGATGATGCCGGGCAGTCCGGCGAGTGGTGGCAGCACGGCCTCCCGCACGGCGGGGTTGCGGTGGACGGGCAGCACGATCAGCAGCTCGGGCCGCTCGGTCGCGAGCCGGGCCAGCGCCGCGCCGACCCGCGCGAGCGGCTCGCCCCAGGACTCGCGCCGGTGCGCCGTGACCAGGACGACCGGACGCCCGCTGTCGCCGATGCGCTGCCGGACGTCCGCGAGCAGCCGGTCGTCGGGCGGCGGCGCCGCGGTCACCTGCAGCAGGGCATCGATCACCGTGTTCCCGGTGACGAGGATCGAGTCCGCCCGGACGCCCTCGGCCAGCAGGTTGGCGCGGGCCGACGGGGTCGGGGCGAGGTGCAGGTCCGCCAGCTGTGCGGTGAGGCGACGGTTGATCTCCTCGGGGAACGGTGAGGACGGGTCGTCGGTGCGCAGCCCGGCTTCCAGATGGACGACGGGCACGTTCTGGTAGAAGGCCGCCAGCGCGCCGGCGAACGCCGTGGTCGTGTCGCCCTGGACGACGACCGCGTCCGGCCGCACCTCGGCCATCACCGCCTCGAGGCCGGCAAGGGCACGCGTGGTCACCCCGGACAGGGACTGACGGTGCTGCAGGATCTCCAGGTCGTAGTCAGGCACCAGCCCGAACAGGCTGTTGACCTGGTCGAGCATGGTCCGGTGCTGGCCCGTGACGGCCAGGACCGGTCGCAGCGACCGGCCCCGGCGCAGCTCGTGGACCACCGGCGCCATCTTGATCGCCTCGGGTCTCGTGCCGTACACGAGCAGCACCGTGTGACCGGTGGAGCTGTTGGTCACGTCGTCCTCCCATCGTTGATCGCATGTCGGATGTGGCAGGCAGGCAGGCAGGCGGGCGGCGGGCAGGCGGGTCAGGAGGTCGACCGGTCGGTCGGACGCAGGCTGCGGGCCCCGGCCCGGCGGAACTCCACGACCGCGTCCTCGCAGTACAGGCCGACCGCTCCGGAGTGGTACGGGCGCTCGGCGTCCTGGGTCCGCACCGTCGGGACGCCGTCCACCGAGACCGCCAGCGCATCCTCCGCGTGGACCACGTCGACGGTGTGCCAGCTGCCGAGCTGGGCCCGCGGTGTGGGCCCACTCGCCAGGAACCGCTGGCCGCCGGGATAGGCCGGGTCCTGCTTGCTGAGCTCCCACCCGTTGGGCTTCAGCGCGAAGGCGTAGAAGTGCGCCGAATCGGTGTAGTTCCACAGGACCCACCCGACCTCCCAGGGAGACGGAGAACCCGGGCGAAGCTGGCGGACGGTGCGGACCTGCGCTGTGAAGCGCACGTCGCGGTACTCCTCGGAGCTGATGACGAGGCCGGCGTGGGTGTGCTCGGGCCCCTCGGCGGCCTGCGGGGCCAGCGTGATGACGAGATCGCCGCCGACGGTGTGCCCGGTGGTGCGCCCGTAGCCGTCGAAGATCGCCTGCCAGGGGCCGTGCGTGGTCCCGTCGCGCCAGCGGGTGGGACGGCCGTCGGAGCCCAGCTGGACCACCGCCCACACTCCGGTCAGCGCCGCGACGGCACCCAGCAGAAGCAGGACCACCACCGGCACCGGATGGGCGCCGGGGCGGGGCCGCCCGTTCGGCTGTCGTCGTGGCGGCCTTTGACCGGCGGCCTGGCGTCGGGCGGCCCGTCGTCCGGCGGTCTGGGGCCCGGCGTTCTGGCGTCCGGCGGCGGCCCGTGTCGCCGCCCTCATCGGCCGGAGCCGTCGTGGACGGCGGGCACCGGCGCTCTGGGCTCGGCGCGGGCCGGTTCCGGGCTGCGGGCGGTCTTGTGCCAGCTTGTCCGGCGTCCCACCACCCGGGCCAGCGCCCACCAGCCGGCCACGAACCAGACCAGCGAGTAGGCCAAGTAGAGGTGGGCGTAGCCGGCGAGCCGCAGCATGCCGAGGCCGACGAGCGGCTCCCGCGAGCGGTAGATCAGCCCGCAGATCAGCGCCGGGCATGCGGCCATCACGTAGGCGCCGAGGAAGTAGCGCGGATCCGGCGCCACCCCACCCGCCAGCCAGCGCGTCAGCACGGCCACGGTGCTCAGCGCGAACGCCGCTGTCAGCATCGATGCCAGCAGGATCAGCAGCGGGCTCGACAGGTGGAACAGCATGTCCGGCAGCGCCCGGACCCGCGCCTGCCGCAGCACCCGGGGCAGCAGCGTCCACGACTGCAGGTGGCCCTGGAACCAGCGGGACCGTTGCCGCAGCAGCCGACCGAGGCGGACGACCCCCTGCTGGTGGACGTCCGCCTGCGGGCAGAACTGGTTGCGCCAGCCGGCGAGGAGCAGGCGGACGCCGAGGTCCAGGTCCTCGGTGAGACTGTGCGACCACGGCCCGCCACTGCCGAGCGAGCGCAGCGCGGAGAGCCGGACGAACTGGCCGTTGCCGCCGAGGCCGACGTTGTCCAGCTCGCCCCGGCCACGCTGGAACACGTCCGTGTAGATCACGAACTCCATGTCCTGGAGCCGGGCGAGCAGGCTGCCACCGCGGTTGTTGATGCGCACTCCGGTCTGCACCCCCGCGGTGCGGGGGTCGGCGAAGTAGGGCGCGACGGCGTCGACCGTGTGCGGGTCGAGCCGACCGTCGGCGTCGACCACCGCGATGATCACGTCATCCGGGTCGCGGGAGGCGACCTCGTCACAGGTCGCCAGGTGCGCGATCGCCGCGTTGAGCGCGGCCCCCTTGCCGCGCCGGGCGTCCGGCAGGTTGCGGCGCAGGAGCCACACGCGGTCGTCAGCCACGTCGAGCACCAGCTGGGACGTCCGGTCGTCGGAGCCGTCGTCCACGACGAGCACCCGGCGGTTCGGGGCGGGGGAGAGCAGCAGGCGACGCAGGCTCGCCTCGATGACCGCCTCCTCGTTCAGGCAGGGCATCACGAAGACGAAGAAGATGCCGGTCGGAGGAGGCCCGGTCCGGGCCCGGTGGACGCGGGAGAGCACCAGCATCATGAGCAGGTAGAGCATTCCGAAAGCGATCATGACCGCGGCGAGGAGCCGGGCGTCGCCGCCGTCGGCGTCGAGCAGGTTCACGCGGCCGGGCCAGGACCAGGCCGGGACGGCCGGCGACCGGCCCGCAGCACGAGGGCGACCAGGATGCCGAGCAGCCCGGTCGACAGGTACAGCAGGAACGCGACGCCTACCACGTCGGTCAGCAGGCCGGAGATCAGGTCGAGCAGGACGGTCGCGTGGTCGGGCGATGCCTCGCGAGCGGCCGGGGCGACCGCCTGGGCCGCTGGGTCGCGCAGCGGTTCGGTCGGGCCGAGCCCCGCAGGGGCGAACGTTTCGGCAGCGGGCAGCGGGACGTACATGAGTCCTCCGTGCGAGATCAGGTGCGAGGGGCCGAGCGCACGCGGGCACCCGCGCCGGCTCGCGGAGCTGGCGTGGGCGGCGTCGACGCGCCAGCACACCGGTGGTTCGTCGGCCGGAGCCGGGTGATGTGGCGTCGGGAACGACGGAACGACACGGCGGCGGAACGACGGCTGCGGAACACAGATCTGTGTTCGTGTGCCGAACGGCGCGGCGCGGCCTGTTCCGGGCCCGGAAAGGCATGCCGGACCGGCGCCTTTGAATCGGCGGGGAGTTCGAAGGCGCGACGTTGTCCGGGATTGGTGTCGCTCGAACGTCGAGGTCTTTGTGGAAGCGCGGACAGAATCACGCGGTGACGGCGCCGGTTGCCGGCCTCGCGGGAACGGCCAGTTCGGTGGTGACACCCGACCGGCGGATGGTCAGAACCAGTCCGGACGCCCGGATTCGGTCAACGGTTGGGCCGCGTTGTGGCTGCCGCTGCCGCTGCCGCTGCCGCTGCGGCTCCGGTCGTGGTGACGGGGACGGAGGCCGGTTGCCGCGCGACGCCGCGAGCGCATTCCCCGGATGCCTTCTGTGGCAGCGGTTGCCCGTGCGGGCCAGCGGTCGGCAGTGGCCGCGGCGAGCTCGGAGCACGATACGGACCGGCTGCCCGGCACGGGGCCGGCACAGGTGGATTCTGCGGGCATGGCCGTGGCTGATGCGCCCTGGCATCGGCGCGATTCGCCGCCCGTCGGCTGTTGCTGATTCAGATCTTCCCCCCAATGGAGCATGCCTCCCGGAACCGCTGGACGGCCAGCTGGAGGCGACGCCTGCGATCTCGCCGAATCCGCGCGATCTCGCTGAATCCTCAGTGGACCAGGGCGGGAGGGCGCCCCGTGACGTGCGTGTTCGGCCTCATTCTTACACGGAGTGCGACCGCGGTGGTACGGATGGCCAATTTTTCTTCGATGCGGGCCCGCCGTCTCACAATGTGGTCCCGAGAGGGCGCGTGAAACCAATGTGAACAATCTGTATGCTCTGTTTTATTGGGCGGCTGGCAGTTCTCGTCGCGTCGCTGGGTGCCGCGCCGCCGCGAGGTCGGTGGATCAGCGGCTTGACGAACCCGGGGAACCGCGCTTCCCTGCCCTCGGCGCTGTACCGCGGAGAGGAGCGTCTGGTGGCCGGTCCCGTCGACGTGAGCCCGGGCACCGCTGGTCCTGCTGGTCCTGCTGGTCTCGCTGGTCCCGACGGTCTCGCTGGTCCCGACGGCTCCGGCGAGGCGGGCACCGCGGGGGAGCCCGTCTTCGCGTTGGATATCCGCTCCTGGCGGCGGGTGCTCTTCCTGCTGCTGGACCTCCCGCTGGGGCTGGTCGGGTTCGTCTTCGTCGCGGCCTGGTTCTCGGTCGGCGTCGGCCTGGCCGTCACCGTCGTCGGGCTGCCGCTGCTGGCCCTGGGGCTGGTTGGGGTGCGGGCCCTCGGCACGGTGGAGCGGGCGCGGGCCGGGGCAATGCTGGGCGTGCGTGTCCCGCCGGCGTCGAAGCCCCGCTCGTCCTCGTCCGGCATGGTCGCCCGCCTGTGGGCCGGTGTGGCAGACCCGGTCGGGTGGCGGCACGCGCTGTACTTCCTCGTCCGGCTCCCCTGGGTGATCTTCACCTTCGTGGTGGTGCTCGTCGTGCTCCTCGTCGGCTGGCCGGTGCTGCCGGTCGTGGCACGTGCCCTGGCCGCCACCGACGCCGCCATGATCACCACGTTGCTGGCGCCGTCCGACCGGATGGAACGGCGGATCCGCGAGCTCGAGGCCGACCGCGGCACCGTGGTGGACACTGCTGCCGCCGATCTGCGCCGCATCGAGCGGGACCTGCATGACGGCGCTCAGGCGCGCCTCGTCGCACTGGCGATGGGCCTCGGCATGGCCCGCGACAAGCTCCAGGACGACCCGGACGCCGCGGCGAGGATGGTCGAAGAGGCACACGGAGAGGTCAAGCTCGCACTGCGCGAGCTGCGCGACCTGGCCCGCGGGATCCACCCGGCGATCCTCACCGACCGCGGTCTGCCCGGCGCGATCCCCTCGCTCGGGGCGCGGTGCACCGTGCCGGTGCAGGTCGCGGTGGACCTCGAGGAGCGGCCGGCCGCGGCCATCGAGGGCATCATCTACTTCACCACGGCCGAGCTGCTCACCAACATCAGCAAGCACAGCGGTGCGGCGGCGGCGACCGTCCACGTCCGCCGGGCCGGCGACCGGCTCCTGCTGCGGATCACCGATGATGGGAAGGGCGGTGCGCGGCCAGGTATCGGGAGCGGTCTCGCCGGTCTCACCGAACGCCTGGGGGCGTTGGACGGATCACTGCGGCTGGAGAGTCCGGCCGGCGGGCCGACCGAGGTCGTCGCGACGGTGCCGTGGCGCGACCGGGAGTCCCCTCAGTAACCGGGCAGGATCGCATTTCCGTCGGATGGCTATTCAGAACCCGATGTTTCCGGGCCGGTGATGTCCGTCCGGTAAATAGTTCTCTGAGTGGTGAGCGGTGATTCCCGCCCGGGCACCGAACGACTTCCGGGTAACAGACGAGTTACCGCTCGGTGCCCGGCGCATGGCGGAACGCCCAGACGCCGGGGCGCGGGCGGGGCCTTTTGACGTGGGTGGATGACCGCGCACGACGTTTCGATGTGTCTCCGTTGGTGTGTATTGGTGTGCTGATCGCGGTAGCCGGATTCCGCCCATATCCGCGTTCGGACACACCATGCAAGAACATGGCAACGCAAATGATCGATCATCTTTGGGATGACGTTGTGGTGTTGCGGGGATCTCTCTGCGATTTCGCGCAAAGCCGTTGAAGAACCGGCGGGGCTGGTATAGCTTGCCGTAACCAGTTGTAATCGGTGTGTCAGCGCAACGTGCGGTCTGCCACGCACCGCGACTTTCCCGTGAATCCAGCGAAGTGTTTCCGGGGCGTATCTGGAATGTTCGTTGCTCGTGGCGGCAGGTCACGCGGGAAGGGGTGCGCATGCGTCTGTCCGAACTCGGGTTCGACGGGCTGGACGAATTCTCCGACGAGGTGTGGCGCACAGTGGCGCGGCATCCCTCCTGTGGCGTCGACCTGCTTGCCGAATGGCTGCGTCGGCCCGAGCCGATCGTCCAGGAAGAGCTGGAGCGCCTGGTCGAGGCCGGCCTCGTCCGTCAGGTCGGGCACCAGTGGGAGCCGCAGGACCCGGCACGTGTGCTGCAGGCCCGGCATGCGGCACGCGAGGCGGCACTGGTGGCCGAACGGGCCCGCATGGCCGACGAGCGTGCCCAGCTCTACCGCTCCGGCCTGTTCGGCGACTACGTCGCCGGCCGTCGCCGGGCCGGGACGAACTCCGGAGTGCAGGTGCTCGCCCGCGACGAGATCTTTTCCCGGATGGCCGAGTTCACCAGGAAGTCGAACCAGTCGATCCGCTTCCTGCTGAACGGACCGCAGCCTCCCGGGCTCGGTGGCGAGGTCACAGACCTGCTCGTGCCAGCTGTCGGCCGCGGCGTGCGGGTCTCCAGTGCGTGGACCGCAGCCGCGATCTCGGCGGCCCGGCGGCGCAACCAGGGCCGGCGGCTGCCGCCCATCGGCCAGATCCACGTGGCCCAGGCGTTGCCGATGCGTGCGATCGTGTGGGACAGTGCCGCGGCGCTCGTCCCCGTCCGTGATGACGACCTCGACGAGGGCGCCTTCGTCGTCGTGGCGCCGACGCTGGTCCTGGCGGTCGCGGACATGGTGACCCGGATGCAGCGGGCGGCCGAGCGACGCGGAACCCCGGCGGTGACCGTCGACGAGCCCGCCGCGCTGCGCCGCCAGCGTGCGCTGCTGCGGCTGCTGGCCATCGGGTTCGACGACAGCCGGGCGGCCCGCGAACTCGGCGTCTCCGACCGGACGGTGAAACGGGACGTGGCGGACCTGTGCCAACGCTTCGGGGTGCTGACCCGGTTCCAGCTGGGTGCCGCCGCCGCGGGTGCCGGCTTCCTGGTCCAGGCCGCCCGGGGAGCCGAGAGCGTCGATCTCACCGAGATGGCCGAGATGGCCGAGACGGCCGAGACGGCCGATGCCTCCGGCGGGGCCGGCGCCGGTGGGACGGGCCGTGCGGTGGGCGGCGCGGGCCCGGCCGCGGCCACCCGGACCGACGGGGTGCTGGCGATCCCCGGCGGCGCGCGGCTGCCTACGCGCGCGAGCGCCGCGCCCCGCCCGCCACGGCTGCCGCGCCCGCCACGTCCCGCGCCGTCGCCGTCGCCGCCGTTATCGCCGGACGTCCGAGCGGCGGCCGATGGCCGTGCGGCAGCGGATGGCCGTGCGGCAGCGGATGGGAGACCGGCACCGGACGCCCGACCGGGGTCCGGCCCGGAGGCGAGGACAGGGGTCCGGGGCCGTGCGGGACGTCCGCCCCAGGGCGCGCCGGCGAAGCGCGCGCGAGGGTGACCGATCTGTCAACAGTTCGTCCTATCCATGGCTGGAATGGCATGAACAGGACACGGCGTCCCTTAAGCGTCACATGATTACTCTTCCGGTCAACCGTCTACCGCAGTTACCGTCGTGATCGCCGACGGGATCGGTACAGCTGCTCAGCGTGGCTCTGTGTGGCGACTGAAATCGGCGTGCAGTCGCCACGACACCCAGCGCGCGTGCGGCTGGGTGTGGTGAGTCCCCTCCCTGCCACAGTCCGGTCCCGTCGGCCGACTTGACGTCCAGAGGACGGTCACGTCCCCGACGAGAGGTGGCGGAGTGCGGAACTGGCCCATTCGCTACAAGATCACGCTGGTCCTGCTCCTGCCGCTGCTGGCTCTGGTCGGTTTCGGGAGCTGGGTCGTGTCCGGTCAGCTCGCGGCCCAGCAGGCGAGTGAGCAGACCCGCACCGCGGCCCGCTTCCTCATCCACGTCAACGATCTTGTGTACGCCCTGCAGACCGAGCGCTACGCCGTCTCCAGCCTGGTCGGCTCCGGGTACCGGGAACGGGACTTCGCGGTCCGCTCGATGAACGCGCGGGGCCCGGTCGACGGCGCGTTCACGACCGTCACGGAGGCCGCCGGCGAGCTTCCGGCCGGCCCCCGTAACCAGGTCCGGGACGCGGTCACCGCCGCGCGCGGCCAGATGGGCGGGCTGGTGACGGTCCGTGCGGGTGTCGACGCGCAGTCCCTGCGGCCGGGCCCGGGCACCGTCACCTACAACCAGATGATCTCCGGTTGGCTGGACGTTGGCGCCGCCATGGTCGGCATCGGCAGTGAGGACACCGAGCTCGTCCGGGTCGCGACCGCGCTGTCCGCGATCTCCCGGGTGGGTGAGGCGATCAGCCAGCAGTACGGGTACGTCTCCTCGGCGGCCGTGCTCGGCACCGCGGTGCCGGACAGCGTCACCCGGGTGCAGGCCGCGACCGGGTCCGAGACCGCGTGGCTGACCCAGTTCCGCCTGTCGGCGACCGCTGACCAGGCCGCGCTCTACGACCGGCTGGTCGGCCCGACCCAGGCCCCGGTCACCGACCTGCGTGACCAGGTGCTGCGCGGCGAGCGCATCGACTTCACCGCCTGGGCGTCCGCGAGCGGAGCGAAGTCCGAGCAGATCCGCGCGGTGCAGCGACGGGTCGTCGAGGATCTGGAGAACCGCAGCGGCACCCTCGCCGAGGCGGCGCTGCGCCAGGCCATCCTGTCCGGTCTGCTGGCCGCCGGCGTCCTCGCGCTGTCCATCGCGGTGTCCGTCGGTGTCGCCTCCCGGCTGGTCGGCGCGCTGCGGACGCTGCGAGCCGGCGCGCTCGACGTGGCCCAGAGCAGGCTGCCGGCCATCACCTCGAGACTGCGGCAGGGGCATCCCGTGGATCTCGCCGCCGAACCACCGGCGTTCGCCACCGCGACCGGTGACGAGATCGGCGACGTGGCGCGCGCCTTCAACGTCACCTACTCGTCGGCCATCACCGCCGCCTACGAGGTCGCCGAGGGCCGCAGTGTCGGCGCGATCCTGCAGACGCTTGCGCGGCGCACCCAGGGGCTCATCCAGCGCCAGCTACGGCTGATCGACGAGCTGGAACGCGACCAGCAGGACGGGGAGATCCTGACCAGACTGTTCGGAGTCGACCACCAGGCGACCCGGATGCGGCGGCTGGCGGAAAGCCTGATCGTGCTGTCCGGCGGCCAGCCCGGGCGCACGTTCCGCGGGCCGGTGCGCCTGGTCCAGGTGCTACGCGCGGCGGTCAGCGAGGTCGAGGACTACACCCGGGTTCACGTGCACCTGCCGACGTCGGATGTCGAGATCGTCGCCACCGCCGTCGGCGACCTGACCCACATGCTTGCCGAGCTGATCGAGAACGCCTGCGCGTTCTCCCCGCCGGACACCCCGGTGACCGTCCAGGCCAGTCGCGTCGGCCAGGGCTGGACGGTGGAGATCGAGGATCGCGGGGTCGGCCTTGACGACGAGACCTACGCCGCGACGAACGACCGCATGGCCAACCCGCCGCCCTTCGAGGCCTCCACGCACGGCAGCCAGATCGGCCTGTTCGTGGTCGCCCGGCTCGCGGCCCGGCATCGGATCGCGGTGCGCTTCAAGCCGAGCGTGTACGGCGGCGTCCACGTGGTCACGATCATCCCCGCGGCACTGATCCACACCGAGGTTCCCCACCAGAACGCCCTGCTTCCCGCCGGCCGGGCCGCGACGCCCGGCGGCCCGGACGCCCCCGGCCGCCGGATGGCCGAGCTCGGCTCGGGCGGCGAGGGGGGCGGCGCCGGCTCGGGCGGCCGGGCCGGGATGCGCGGGATGCACGCACCCACCGAGGAGCTCGCGCTGACCGGCGCGGCCGGGACGGCACCGCACCACCTGGGCCCGCGCGCGGAGGACACCTACGGCGGACGTCCCGACAGCCATGGCGGACATCCCGACGGCACGGACGGACGTCCCAACGGTTACGGCGGGCAGCACGACGGTTCCGCCGGACGGGACGGTCAGCCAGGACAGGACGGCTACGCGAGGCAGGCCGGACACGACGGCTACGCCGGGCAGGGCGGGAACGGCTACGCGGGTGGGGAAGGCCACGGAGGCGGGGAGGGTCACGGGGGCGGAGACGGCTACCCGGGATGGGACGGCGATGCCCGGCGGGACGGCTATGCCGGGCGGAACGGCTATGCGGGGCGGTTCGACGGCGTCGGCGCGGAGCCGCAGGCCGGCGCCGCGGCCCAGCGGGGTGGGGACGGAGCGCGGGTCGCCGGCGGGTACGGCGAGACGGCTCGGACAAACGGGTACGAGGATGCCGGCGGCGTCGGTGACCGGTTCGCGGACGACTCGCGGCACATCCGCCTCAATCGGGACCTCGACGCCGCCCCGCCGCGCCGTGTCGACGGCCGGGCGCCCGGGCTGGCCGCCCACGGCGGCACGGATCTTGCTGACAACGGCATGTTCGACCCACTGTTCGGACCGCTACGAGGCAGCGACGGGGCCGCGTCGACCGCGTCGGCAGGCGCCGGCGGTCACCCGCGCCTGGAAGATCTCCCACGGCGTCGCCGCGGCTCACACCTCGCCGAGAGCCTGCGGGAGGACCCCGGCGGGGCACCCGGCGAGCCGGCTGCCCGACGGGTGGCCCGCACGCCCGACCCCGAGGCCGCCCGCGCACTCGCGCAGGGCTTCACCAGCGCTTTCGAACGCGGCATGCGTGACGCCGACGACCTCGACGGGAGATAAGCGATGCCCCGACAGCCCGACCTGTCCTTTCTGCTCGACAGGCTCCGCGAAACCGTGCCGGACATCCTCTGCGCGGTCGTCCTGTCCGCCGACGGACTGCTGCTGGCCACCTCCAGCGGCATCGACCGGGCCGCGGCCGACCAGCTCGCCGCCGTCGCCTCCGGCTTCGACGCGCTGGCCCGCGGCGCCGCGCGGCAGCACGGCTGGGGCCAGGTCAACAAGACCATGGTGGACATGGAGAACGGCTACCTGTTCATCACGGCCGTCGGGCACAGCGCCTGCCTCGCCGTCTCCAGCACCGCCGACGCCGACGTCGGCCAGATCGCCTACGAGATGGCGCATCTGGTCAGCCGAGCCGGCCGTTTCCTGACCCCCGAACTGCGCAACCAGATGCGGGCGGCCCTGCCGTCCTGACGGCGGACCGTGGGGACCGGTCCGACCAGGGAGGAGGAACACGGTGGCGCAGGACTGGTCCGGGTCACCGGCGCCGGGCGAGAGCTGGGATGACGCCGAACCGATGGTCCGCCCCTACGCGGTGACCCGGGGACGCACCACTCCGGCCGTACCGCTCGAACTCGTCGCCCTGGTGGCGACGACGGACGGCGGCATGGCCGCGATCCGGCGCCGCGGCCGGCTCGCCCCCGAGGAACACGACATCGCGATCCTCTGCATGCGCATCCATTCGATCGCCGAGATCTCCGCCCGGCTGAAACTGCCGCTGATGGTCGTGCGGGTCCTCATCGACGACATGGCGCGGGACGGAATGGTCTCCGTCCACCGCCCCGAACATCCCGATCGGCCCAGCCCGGAACTCCTACGGAGGGTTCTGCATGGTCTCACCACTCTCTAGGCGCGCGCCCACCGCGGTGAAAGTGCTCGTCGCCGGTGGCTTCGGCGTAGGCAAGACGACCTTCGTGGGGGCGGTGAGCGAGATCGAGCCACTCACCACCGAGGCGGCCATGACGAGCGCGAGCGTCGGCGTGGACGACACCTCCGCCGTGCACCGCAAGACCACCACGACCGTGGCCATGGACTTCGGCCGCCTCACGCTCAGCAACAACATCATTCTCTACCTGTTCGGCACGCCGGGCCAGGACCGGTTCTGGTTCATGTGGGACGAGCTGGTCCGCGGCGCGATCGGTGCGGTGGTGCTGGTCGACACCCGCCGCATGGCCGACTCGTTCCCCGCCATCGACTTCTTCGAGAACCGTCAGGTGCCGTTTCTGGTGGCGGTGAACCGGTTCGACGCGAACAACCGCGAGTACCCCCTCCCGATGGTCCGCGATGCGGCTGACCTCGCACCGCACCGACCACTGATGTACTGCGACGCCCGGCGTGCGGACAGTGCCCAGACAACGCTCGTCCACCTGGTGCGCCATGCCCTGGAGCTGGCACTTTCCGGTGATCCTGCGGACGGCCCATGGCGAAACGGTCCGTGATCGGACTGTTTCGACGCGGGTCCGGCCCGGTTCCGGCCCGTAACGCCAGGACAGACTTGATCAGTCCCGGGGGGACATCAGGAGGCCGCCATGCCCAGCCACGACCTCGACCTGCCCCGGCCGCGCGGCCGGGTGCCGGGAGTTGAGATGGAGATCTATGTCGACTGGGAGGACCCGATCGAGGTCGAGGACCCGCCGAACAGCCGGCGACCGGCGGTCATGGTCCGCATGCCCGCCTACGTCGCCGGGGGTCTCTCCCACGAACTGCACAGCCTGGAGACGATCCGCGGCGCGATAGGCGGCGACTGCAGCGAATGGGCCCAGGTCGCCCGCGCGCTGCTCGCGGCCGCCCGGATGGCCGCCGGTACGGACCACCACCCTGAGCTGGCCGACCTGCCGCCGGCCAGCTCGCGCCCCCGGATCACTCCCGGAGACATCGCATGACGATGCTTCTGCTGACGGCCGAGGCGGCAACGGTGTTCGGCGTGACCGTCTGGGTCCTGCTCCGGCTACGGGCACGCAGCCAGCGAATCAGCATGACCGACATCGCTTTCTACGAGCACCTGACGGAAAGCGGCCGTAGCCTGGCAGCAAAAGGTCAGAGCGGTATCGCGTCACCCGGATTGAGGGCTGCCACGGTTGGCGTGGCCGGTACTGCGCGAGAATCCGGTGTGGCGGTCGGAATAAAACTGCCCTACAGCCCGTCCGCCGGCCCGGCAGTGATCAACGACCGAGAGGTGGAGGGTTTCGAGCGGTCGCCGCTGGGGGCGGTTGTCGCTGCGATCAACCTCGCGTCGAGGCTTGCCGGCGCCGAGCTGTTGCGTGTCGCATGTCCTGAACCCGCCAACCGGTGTGATGGTGCCGTCCTCTCGAGTGCTCGGGTGGCAGATAAACCGGACATTTATGCCGAAAAAGGATTGATTGCTCGGCATCGGCGGTCAGGCTCGGCGCCGGCCGGCCCGGTGATCCGCCGGGAGACCGAAGAAATTCGGGAGCACACATCCTTCCTTCCCGATCTGATTGAGATCAGCGGATGGCAGATGGAGCGTTATTCATCCGGGAACGCGGTTGTACGGTATGTTCTCACCCGGTCCGGGGGCGGCGGTGGAGTCGTCATGACAGCGATGCGGGTCGAGGTGAACTGGGTCGATGACGACTGGAAGGTTGTCGTCCCGGCCGCGGGGAACTGGTCAGAAGCACTCAGTACGGACGTTGACGCGTCCCGCTTCACCCCTTTTCCCGCGCGCTCGTCGTTGCCGTCGCCCGCACGCTGACAGAACGGGGTCCGCCAGCCGTGAGGTCGGGGGCTCGTGCCGTGGATGGCGGCACGAACCCCCAACACCACGGACGGGGGGCGTGGAGTCCCAGATCTGTCGCGGGGCGGGCACGTGTGCGCGACGCCGCCTGAGTGCGCATACCGACGTGATCCCCAGACATCCGCATGTCGGTCCGGGTGTTCAGGCGCCTCGATGATGACGGCAACAAAGGAGCACATGAATGTTGAGATCTCGCGTCCGGGCTGCCGCCACACGCGTGACACTGATCCTGACGGCACTGGCCGGGGCGCTCGTCCTGGTCGGCGCCCCGGCGGCCACCGCGGCTCCCGCCACCGCGGACACGTCGGCCCGATCGATCTACTATCTGCCGGTCGGCTGCTGGTCGGGCACGGCGACGACCTCCACCGGCCAGACCGAGGCCGTGGAGACGAAGTTCCTGCTGAACGGCACCTTCCAGGTCGCCACCCCGACCGGCTCCTTCACCGGTAGCTGGAAGTCGACCGGCCCGCGCACCTTCACCTACAAGTTCGTCCGGAGCCTGCCCGGCCCGAACGGCTCGGTGATCGGCACCATCGACATCCGCCACGCGGCCACCTTCACAGCGTGGAACACGTACACCTCCACGGGCACGGCCACCGCCTACGACCTGAACGGCAACGTCCTGTTCTCCGGCCCGGTCAGCTCCACCGGCACCCGCACCCTGTAGCACCGCCGCACCGCCGCACCGCCTCGCAGCACCGTCAGGCCCGACCGGTCGTTCGACCGGTCGGGCCTTCCGTTCTCGGTCGGTGGCCCCGACCGGAGTCACGGTTCCGAGTCGCGGCCGGCAGCCTGCGCGCCGCACCTGGTCGCCGGAACCACGGTGCAGAGGCTCGTCGTTGCCGCTTCTGTCCGTATAAAATGGATATGCGTATTCTGCCTTGGCTGGCCGTCGCATATCGGGACGAACACCGCTGATTTTCGTCGTTTCGCCCAGCTGTGCGAACACTGGAGGCGACGATGCCAGCCAGTTGGCGTGTTCCGAGCTCTCTCTCCGCCGAACCCGCGGATATCTCCCGCGTTCGTGTCCTACTGTGATTTCGGCAGGAGGGGGAAATGTGAATCAGACCGCGCTATTCTCTGCTGTGTTCATCGCGTTATTTGTCGGACACCATCTTGGCGACCACGTCGCGCAGACCGACTGGCAGGCCACCAGCAAGCACGGTCCGGGCTGGGCGGCGGCCCGGGCGATGGCCAGTCATCTCCTCAACTACCACCTGTGTATCGGCGCGGCGCTGCTGGGCCTCGTACTGATCGATGTGCCGCTGCGACCCGCCGGTGTTGCGGCAGCGTTGGCCTGGTCGCTCGTCACCCACGCCTTCATCGATCGTCGATGGCCGGTACGCCGCATCCTGCAACGGGGGCATTCCCCCCGCTTCGCCGAGATCGACAGTGGCGGCATCAACGGGATCTACCTGGCTGACCAGTCCCTGCACATCGGCTGCCTGTTCGTTGGCGCGTTGCTGGCGGCAGCTCTGAGCTGACCGGCGAACGCCTCGGTCAGGCCCCGGAGAAGGCGGCCCCGCCGCCGTCGGGGATCCCGAACAAGTGGTAGGTGGCCGGCGGCCCGTCCGGCAGCGGCGGCAGTGCGCCGCCGAACTCCTCGCGCGGCGCGGCGAGCTGGCGCAGCACCTCCGCTGACGCGATCTTCATTCCCGGTGTGAGGGCCTGCAGTGTCCGGCAGGCGGTGCTGACGGCCGGACCGGCCAGACCGAAATCCGGGACGAACAGATCACCGTAGGTGATGACGGCGCTGAAGGCGAACGGAGCCTGGAGCCTCTCGTCCGGCCCCGGAACGACCGTCACACCTGCCGCAGCCGCCGCCGGGTCTGTGGCTGCTGCCTGTTCGGGGACGGGCGTGCCAACCCGGTCGCGGGCGAGGCGATCCAACATGACCAGAAAGTCCGTGGCGTCGTCCGCACTGTCGTGCGTCGACAGAATGTTGTCGCCGGCCACGGAGCGAAGCCGACCTCGCGTCGCGCCCAGCGCCTCGTGGTGCATGCCGACCCAGCTGCGCAGCCGCTCGTTCAGCGTGGTCAGCGAGACCTGGGCGGCCAGCGCGTTCAGCCCGATCAGATCGGTCACCGTGAGGAACGTTTCGCGCTCGATTCCCCGGTAGCGCTCCGCGAGCAGTCGATGGACGCGCACCGGCCGCGGAATCCCGCTGAACGAGAGATCACCGATCAGGTCGAAGGCGAACTCCGCCGACTTCGCGGCCTCCACCGTCGTCGATGTCACGTACACCTCGTTCGTGGGAACCTGCTTCTCCATCCGGGCCGGGATAACAACACCCTCGCCCAGCAGGTCGTTCTCGAATCTGGTCGTGTCGCAGGTGTGGATCGCGACCCGGCACCCCTCCACCCACTCGCCGATCGGCAACCGCCGCCCGGAGATGAACAGATTGACGATCTGTGCGGCCGCGTGCAGCGCGCCCGTCGCTGATCGGAACGCGGTCAGATAACCATCACCCGTGAACTTGATGATCTCACCGCCGAGCTCCTCGACGACCCGGCGAACCGGCAGCACGGCCTCGGCCATCATTTCGTCCATGCGAACCTGTGGAACTGATGCGATGGCTCGCGTCGACCCCACGAGATCCACGACCAATACGGTTGTCGTTTCCATTCCCACCATCGTCGTCCCCGTCCTTCGACCCGCTGACACGGCGGGCCCGGCGGAATCATAGCCGTGAATCCGGAGCCAGCCAGCCTGATTCGAGGGAAGACCCCCGGAACCGAGGAGATGTACGATCAGATCATCCGACCTGGTCCCGAATATTCAATGTCCAGTACCCGACACCCTTCGCCGGGTGTCGTACCGCCGCCCGCGGGGGCATTTCGGATCCGACGCGTTCACCAGGAACGATCGATGGACCGCAGCGGGCGCGAACCTTCGGGCGGGGCAACCGGTCGGCCTTCTGCGAGGTTCCGTGCTGTCGGTCTCAGTCGACCCCGGGGAACCGGTGCGGCGCCCGCGGGCCACCGGCGCCTCCGCCCGCTCAGGCCGGCCCGGGGCTCGAACCGTTCCCGCTCGACTCAGTCCAGTGGCCGGCGTCCGGGGCGCAGCGGGAGCTGGCGGTCGGCCCGGGTGGCGGACGCCGTCCGGTACGCTGGGGGCACTGGCCGGCGTGGCGCAATTGGTAGCGCACTCGACTTGTAATCGAGCGGCTAGGGGTTCGAGTCCCCTCGCCGGCTCCAGAAAAATAGGCTCTGACCTGCGATTTTACAAAGTCAAAGATCATTTTAACAAGATCAAACCGGGTTGGTGTGCGCATGGTGTGCGCATTTTGCGTTGGCGTGCTGGGGGCGATCTTGTTTTGGGTGTCGCCTTTGTCCGTCTGGGCCGGGATCTGAGGGCCCACCACCGTCCCAGCGGTGGTTACGGTCTGTTATTTTTCTGCGGTTCTGGGGTGGGTGGGGCGCGGTAAGAGCGTTGCGCGTCGGCTGGCGGTGGTTCATCCGCGCACCCAGCCGGCTGGTCGCGCTGCGTGAGGATCGGGCGTGCACGGGGCCGTTGGGGGCCGTGGCGCCGCCGTGGGCGCGAATGTGTCGGGGGTCTGTTGCATTGCGGGATGGCAGGGCATGGTTGGCCCTGCCGAGCGGGTGATCAGATCGCGAGGGTGAGTTCGGTGAACGCGGCTGTCAGCCGTGCGTGCGGGTCGGTGTCGATCCCGAGTTCGTAGTGGCCGCGGCGGATGTTCTGGACCAGCGCATGCCCTGCGCTGATCGTCTGGGCGGAACGCAGCCGTTTCAGGCCGTGCATCGGGCGGAGCCGGGCTTTCACGCGGCTGTGATCGGATTCGATCCGGTTGTTCTCCCGCGCGGCATCGACGTGGCAGGCCTCGGGGAGCAGCTCGTCGAGGATCCGCGGGTAGACGGGGGCCTTGTCGGTGGTGACCTCGACCGGCCGGCGCCCGTGGGACAGCGCGCCGGTGAAGAACCGGCGTGCCGCAGCCTGATCACGGCGGGTGCTGGCGAGGACGTCGA
>NZ_JBFLUG010000520.1:0-541 GCF_041008525.1 Parafrankia sp. FMc2
CGGCTTCGTGCTGGCCTGGTCCCGGTGGCGCCGCCGCCACCAGGCACGCGCACAAGCCAGCCACTATCGCCGCCAAGCCGCAGCACTCCAACTCAACTGATCACAAAAGTCGGGCTGGAGTACTAGCACTGACGCCAGGTGCGCCGCGGTCACTCCTCGTCGCCGGCGTCCTTGTCGCGCAGGGGCCGCAGGCCGCCGGGCAGGTCGGGGAGCTGGAAAGGAGCAGCGACCCAGCATGTTGACGTGATGGCGGACGAACGGCGAGAGGCGGGCCCACACCCTCCTCGCGGGACGTCGTATCCGTCCGCCCGCAGCTGGTTCACCGACCAGCAGCGCATGCGGCCCGCCGCGCGGGGACCGAGCACGGCCAAGGCCCTCGGGTCGGCGTGGCCGCGGGCCTGTCCGCAGGACGGGTGGAGTGATCCCGCTTCCGTGGACAGCGAACTTGAGGTTCACTGTCATAGGGAAGGATGGCGATGGGGTCAACACGGCGGAAGTTTACTCAGGAGTACAAGACCGAGGCTGTAAGATTGGTGCTCGA
>NZ_JBFLUG010000521.1:0-540 GCF_041008525.1 Parafrankia sp. FMc2
CGATGGAGTCGGTGCCGGCGCTTTCCAGGCGCTGGGCGATCCGTACGGGGCTGTCGGTTCCCGCCGAGTAGGTGATGATCTCGGGAACTGTCGGGAGTCCGTTGCTCTCGAACGCGGCCCGGTACTGTTCGATGACCTGCTGGGTGAAGGGCTGGGAACCGGACATGAGGAAGGCGGCTTTCCGGCCGTTCTGCCCGAGGATGTAGCGGGCGGTGATCTCCGGCGAGGCTCCGGCGAGGAAGGAGAAGAGGTTGTCGTACTCACTCCGCCCGGTCTGGAAGATGCCGGTGACGGGGACTCGATCATTCGACAGGCTTTCCAGCGAGTCGTCCATGGCGCCGCTTGCCGTCACGAGGCCGAAGACGCCCTCCTGCTGGATCAGGTCCCGGCTGGCCTGGACGTTCTCCGATGGCGAGGAGCCGTCGTCGCGCCAGGCGTAGGTCAGTTGCCGGCCGTGTACGCCGCCGGCTTCGTTGGCCAGCCCCAGTCGGGCGTCGAGACCTGCCCGGGCGGCGGACAGCGCGCCGCTGCCGGGGCCGG
>NZ_JBFLUG010000522.1:0-536 GCF_041008525.1 Parafrankia sp. FMc2
GGCGTGTCGCCGTGACGTGAAGCGGCCTTCTGTTGATCCTGGTTTCTCGCCAAAGACACCGTGATCAGACAAAAGGCCGTGGAGGACAGCTTGGCCCACGATGTCCCTGCCGTCGAGCACCTGGAGGTGCTGTGTCGGTTCCGGGAGGAGTTCTACGGCTGTCTGACCCGGCGGGCGGATGCCCTGTTCGAGCTCGCCGACGCCGTGCTGTGCGCGGACGGCCCGGTCCGTGACCTGGTCGGCCTGTCGCTGGCACCGGAGCACCGCCGGGGGCACGGCGCGCTGTACGACGCGATCAACCACGGCCAGGTCGAGATCAGCCGGCTGCGCCGGGTGCTGGCCGGGCTGCCGCTCCCGCGGGCCGCCGACGGCCGGATCGTCCTGGGCGTGGACGTCAGCCCGTGGCTGCGCCCGGACGCGGCCACCAGCCCGGGTCGGCTGTTCTGCCACACCTACGGCCGGGGCAAGGGCAACGCCCAGATGATCCCGGGCTGGCCCTACTCGTTCGCCGCCGCCCTCGAGCCGGGCCGCACCTC
>NZ_JBFLUG010000523.1:0-531 GCF_041008525.1 Parafrankia sp. FMc2
GGTCGCCCCGGCGACCGCATCCCCGCCCGCCCTGTGACCGTCTCGGTCCAGTCCGCTGGCCGTCCCATTCCCACACCTCCGGATCGAGGTGTTGCGACGACCAGTTGAATCCGCCCAATACACGTCTATCCGCTACACCGACCGCCTCGTCGAAGCCGGAGCGACACCGTCGGTCGGAAGCATCGGCGATTCGTACGATAACGCGCTCGCTGAGTCCGTGAACGGACTGTACAAGACGGAGCTTGTCCACCGCAAGGGGCCGTGGCGTACCGCGGACGATCTCGAACTCGCGACCTTCGAGTGGGTCGACTGGTACAACAACCGGCGGATCCACAGCGGCTGCGGAAACATGCCGCCCGCCGAGTTTGAATCCCTCTTCTATCTTAAGAACGAAGCTGATATAGGGCTCTTCGTAGTTGACCGGGGATCGTGATTGCCGGACTACTGGCCGTGACGTGTGGCCGTGACGGTGCGTAGCGGCGATCTGGTCCAGGAAGGGGGCGCACCCGCCACCTGGGATGATCGTTCTTG
>NZ_JBFLUG010000524.1:0-529 GCF_041008525.1 Parafrankia sp. FMc2
CGGTGAACACCACCGCCAGGCGGCCCTCACCCACCACACCCCGCACCACGTTCGGCACGGACACCTCGCCTCGCAGCGCCTCCAGCCCAGCGCGCAGATCATCGGTACCCGCAGCCAGAACCACCGCACGGTGGGCGAGCGACGCACGCCGAGCGGATCCAGCCGCAAGCCCGAGGACGTCACCGCCCGTCTCACTCATACGTCCTGCCTGGGCCTGCAGCGCCTCCTCGTCGTGGCCCGAGACCAGAACCGGAACGATCGGCAGCACGGTCGCCGGAACCGCCGGCTCTGCGGACCCCTCGGCGACGGCATCGTCGAGGTCGGGGGCCTGCTCGAGGATGATGTGCGCGTTGGTCCCACTCACCCCGAACGAGGACACACCCGCCCGACGCGGCCGGCCGTTGTCCTCCCACGGACGGGACTCGGTCAGCAGCTCGATCGCCCCGGCCGCCCAGTCGACATGCGGCGACGGCGCATCCACATGCAACGTCGCCGGCAGCGTGCCGTGGCTCATCGCGAGGATCATCTT
>NZ_JBFLUG010000525.1:0-519 GCF_041008525.1 Parafrankia sp. FMc2
GACGGCCATCCCGTCACGATGCGGGCGTTGCCGGACTACGACGCCCTTTTCGGCGTCGATTTCACCCATCATTCTTCCGGGAACGCCCCGGGCGAGAAGAAAGCGAGTAGCGAGTGACGCCAATCACCCTGTCGGTGGAACCCGCCGGCAGATCACCCGACGGCATGCCGGCGATGATCTCCTATCTGACCCGGGTGTTGAAAACCCCGACGATCGGCGCGTTCTGGGAAGAACTTGCTGTCCAGGCTCGCGCGGAGAACTGGTCCCACGAAGAGTACCTCGCCGCGCTGCTGCAGCGCCAGGTCGCCGACCGTGAATCCAAAGGGACCGTGATGCGGATCCGCACCGCGCACTTCCCCACCGTCAAAACGCTGGAGGACTTCAACCTCGACCACCTTCCCAGCCTACGCCGTGATGTGCTCGCGCATCTGGCAACCAGCACCTACATCGCGAAGGCGGAGAACGTCGTCCTGCTCGGCCCTCCTGGGGTTGGGAAGACCCATCTCGCCATCGGCCTGG
>NZ_JBFLUG010000526.1:0-516 GCF_041008525.1 Parafrankia sp. FMc2
GGCCCTCGGGCGGCTGTGGTGGTGTCTGCGGAACAACCAGACCTGGGACGACCTCGCGGCCTGGCCGATCCCCACCAGCGACCAGCCATCCCTGGCAGCTTGACACCTGACCCGCGTGGGATGTCTATATCCCGACCGGCCAGGGCTGGCTCTACTTGGCGGTCGTCCTCGACCTGTACTCCCGCAGGATTGTCGGCTGGTCGATGTCCGCCGAGCAGAAAACCCCGCTCGTCACTGACGCGCTGAAGATGGCACTACACCATCGCCGCCCCGCACCGGGAGTCATCCACCATTCCGATCAAGGAACGCAATATTTGTCTCGGGAGTTCGCCAAGATCTGCCGCCAGTACCAGGTCAAGCGCTCCGTCGGATCTGCCGGCGACTGTTACGACTGCGAGCATCATGTTGTCGCTGCCACGCTGGTCTGACCCTTGTTACGACCGGCCTCTCGGGTGCCCTGGCGTTGATCTGTCGGCCGGCGTGGCGGCGACCTCTGGACCGCTGGCCGGGCGGGCA
>NZ_JBFLUG010000527.1:0-515 GCF_041008525.1 Parafrankia sp. FMc2
CACTGGCTATGGAACCGGCTCCACAGCTGGGCCCGCCGCCAGCACCAGCGGAAAAACCGCAGGTGGGTCGCGCGACGCTACTTCGGCCGCCACCACCCGTCCAGGAACGACAAGTGGGTCTTCGGCGACCCGAAAACCGGCGCCTACCTCCACCGGTACTCCTGGACACCGATCGTCCGGCACGTCCCCGTGGCGGGCCGGTCGTCTCCCGACGACCCCGCCCTGGCCCGGTACTGGGCCGACCGGCGCAGCCGGCACAACCGCCGTCACCCGCCGCTGGCCCCGACCACCCAGCGCGCTCTGCGCGCCCAAACCGGGCGGTGCGCCCGCTGCGGGGACTTCCTGCTCCACACCGGGGACCTACCCGACTCCCCCCACCAATGGGAGGCGTGGTTCCGTGCCACCCGCACCGCGATCACCCGAACGGCGATCCCGGTGCCCGGCGCCCCCGGCCCGGCCGGCGATCGACCCCGCCTCGTACACGCCAGCTGCCACCGCCGACATCCCGCCGGCGA
>NZ_JBFLUG010000528.1:0-514 GCF_041008525.1 Parafrankia sp. FMc2
GACATCCCGGTAGGACAGCGAGTACCGCAGGTACCACCGCACTGCCAGGACGATCACTTCCGGTGGGAACCGGAACCCGGCGAACTCCGACACCGGAGCCGGTGGACGGACACGACGTCGACGCATCGTTCGATCATGACTGCTCGGTGGTCGAGATGGCGGACTTCGCCTATGCAACAGACATCTTGTCCCGGCCCATGTCCTGCCACCATTTTCTGATGGTGGCGACCGCGAACGCGGAGGTGTCGTGGTCGATACCGACCGATACCCAGGCAGAGTTGTCCGCGAGGTCGTAGACGCCGTAGGGAACGGCTTTGCCGTCGGCGAGCTGGGGGAAGTCGTGGGTGTTGACCTGTTCCGGCTCGCCGGTGCGGTGCCACTCCCGGCCGAGCCTGTCACGATTTTCGTGTAAGCCAGAGATGAACAGCCTACTCCATGGAGATTATCAGAAAGGTAGTCGGCCGGGGAAGAGGTTGACCAGCGAGTTGAGTGCGACTTTCCATCCATGTGTTCC
>NZ_JBFLUG010000529.1:0-513 GCF_041008525.1 Parafrankia sp. FMc2
TGCCCGCCCGGCCAGCGGTCCAGAGGTCGCCGCCACGCCGGCCGACAGATCAACGCCAGGGCACCCGAGAGGCCGGTCGTAACAAGGGTCAGACCAGCGTGGCAGCGACAACATGATGCTCGCAGTCATAGCAGATTCCGGTTCGACCGACGGACTGGCGAATCCCGAGCTTCTTCAAGGTAGCAGCGAACTGGGCAGATGTGTAGTTACTTCCGCGGTCCGCATGAAAAATAGCTCCGTCGGCGAGTTGGTGGTTACGGGCGGCCATGGTGATGGCGGTATCGATGAGCCCGGTCTTGTAGTTGTCGTCCATGGCCCAGCCGATGACGGCCTTCGTGTGGCAGTCGATGACGGTCGCGAGGTACAGCCATCCTTCCCAGGTGGGTATGTAGACATCCCACGCGGGTCAGGTGTCAAGCTGCCAGGGATGGCTGGTCGCTGGTGGGGATCGGCCAGGCCGCGAGGTCGTCCCAGGTCTGGTTGTTCCGCAGACACCACCACAGCCGCCCGAGG
>NZ_JBFLUG010000052.1:0-53350 GCF_041008525.1 Parafrankia sp. FMc2
CACCCGGTCACTTCGGGCCGCCGCCTGACGGTTTCGGGCCAGGCGGTCCCCCGCCCGGGGGCACCGGCGGCATGGGGCGGTGGGCCGGGCCTGGCGGTGGGGCGGCGTGGAGACCGGGGAAGCCGCCCGCTCCGGGCGCCGGCGGGAAGGCGTTCGGCCGCAGAACCTGCGTGCTGTCCGCCGAGCCCTCGGCGTCCTCCGGGTCAGGGGTGTGGCTGACCGGCGGGAAAGGGCCAGGCGGCTCGGGGACGGGCGACGCGCCGTCGCCGGGACTCTGGCTGGGCACGATTCCTCCTGGGAGGGGATCCGGCCGGACGTACGGAAACCGGGATGAATGGAGACGCCTGGGTGACGATGGCGTGCGTCACAGGGTAGGCGCACATGTCACGCCGGATCTGCCGGTACCACCCCGCAACGTCACCTGTTGATACGGCGGCGGGCAGTTCACGGTGTGGGCGCGGGTGTGCGGAGGGCGTCCGGCGGGCGTGCCGGACACCTGCCCGGCCGCCCCCCGGATGTCACGCCCGAAGTCGAGTCCCCGGTCAGCTCCGCGGCACCGGGTCGAACCGGGTCCACCATTCGTAGAGCGCGCCGGCGTCGTCATCGAGCGCCATGAAGGAGACCAGCTCGTCGTCGTACGTCCAGAAGATGAAGAAGTCGTTCTGGTAGTAGTAGCAAAGGGCCGTTCCCTCGGTGTGGCCCTCGTCGAAGTTCCAGGTGAAGATGTCCGGGTCACCGTTCTTGCAGTCACCCTGGTCGGTGACGAGCCCTTCCCGGGCGTCCACGTCGTTGGTGAGCGAGGCCGAGTCCCGGTAGTGGTAGGCGGCGACGAGCTGGCCGTTGTCCGCGGTGCAGAACAACGACGCGTCGATGTCCTCGTCCTCACCCTCGGGGTTGGCCTCGCAGTCGGTCATCGTCGTCGCGTCCAGCTTTGCGAGCAGCGCCGACTGCGTGGGCGTGAAGGCGCCGGAACTCGGGGACGCGCTCGCGCTCGGCGTCGCGCTGGTCGGGGGTGCGCTCGGCGTGGCGCTGGCGCTGGCGGTGGCGCTGGTTGCCGGGGCGGACGGGGCCAGCGTCGTGGCGACCACCGGCCCGTCCGGATCGTCGTCGGAGCCGCTGGTCGCGACCAGGGCCACCGGGATGGCGATGGCGAGCGCGGCCGCCGCGGCCACCGCCACGATGATGATGTTGCGGCGCCGGTTCGGGCTCGCCCCACCCGGGCCGCCTGGGCCGCCGGGATAGCCCTGGGGCGGGTAACCGCCGCCGTACCCGGGCTGCTGCTGGTAACCCTCGCCCTGGTAGCCGCCGGCCTGCGGGTATCCGCCGGCCTGCGGGTATCCGCCGGTCTGCTGGTAGCCGCCCTGCTGGTTGTAGCCGGTCTGCGGGTAGCCGCCCTGGTCATATCCCGGCTGGTCGTAGCCGGGCTGCTGGTAGCCCTCGGTGGGGTAGCCCTGCTGGTAGCCGCCGGTCTGCGGGTAGCCGCTGCCCTGCTGGTATCCGCCGGTCTGCTGGTAGCCGCCCTGCTGGTTGTAGCCCGGGTAGCCGCCCTGGTCGTAGCCGGGCTGCTGGTATCCGCCGGGCTGCGCGTACGGCGCGGTCTGCTGGTAACCCGGCTGGCCCGCGGGCTGGCCCTGGCCGGCGCCCGTGCCCTGGCCGGGCTGGCCGTACCCACCGCCGGCTGGCGGCTGGTAGCCGCCGCCGTCGTTCACGAGCTGGGTCTCGGCATCGTCGCCGTATCCATGACCACCGCTGTCGACCCGCCGAGTCTCGGCGTCCGGGTCGTGCGGACCCGGGTTCGGTGGCTGCATGACGTCCCTCCTGGTGTTCCTGTGCCGCCCGCATCCACGATCGGAGTGACCGTGCCGGCGGTGGAGCGGTTGACCCTGGTCAGCCCCGCGTGACGGCGCCGCGTGACGGGATGTCCAGGTGCCGGGCGTCGAGCTGCTGGGCGTGCGTGAGCGCCCGGTCGACCCCGAATCCGCGAGCTGACAGGTATGCCTACGGAGGATTCGATGAGGGTTCGATGACAGGTGCCCGCCCAAGAGTAGGAGTTCGCCCCGGTCCGGGCGGGCGCGGGTCGCATTCCGGACATGGCTGTCCGGATCCGACTCCGAAACCGTCACCGCACGGAGTCGCGGCAGTAACCGCTCTCCGTAGAGGGGTGGTCGTCCCGCCACGTCCCGGCGCGGTGCCGGCCGGGAACGGATTGTGCGGGTGCCGATCAGTCGCGCGCCGTGTAGGCCGGTTACGCGGGTCAGTTGCGCGCCGCGTAGGGCATGATCAGGTCGTCGACGATGTGCTCGATAAAGGGCCGGTCGACCGGGTCCCCGGTGATGAGCAGACGCTGCAGGATCAGCGCCGTGCCGAGCTCGATCAGGAGGGCGGGATCCGCCTCCGGGCTGATTTCGCCGCGCGCGATCCCGCGGTTGACGATGGACTCGGATGAGGACCTGCGCTGACTCCACATGCGTTCGCGTACCGCGGACCGCAGCTCCGGATTGCGCGGCATCTCGGAGACCATCTCGGCCATGATCCGGCCCTGTTCGCTCCCGGCCAGCTCCACGAACGACAGCAGGAAGGTGACCATCTCGTTGCGCAGGGACCCGGCATCCGGAACCTGCATGGTCTGTTCGGTGAACTGGGTCAGCGCGTCCATCACCAGGGCGATCTTGGATGGCCATCGCCGGTAGATGGTGGCCTTCCCGGCCTTGGCCCGGGTTGCCACCCGATCCATTGTCACGCCGTCGTAGCCGTGCTCGGCGAGGAGTTCGAGGGCCGCCTGGCGAATCGTGTGGTCGCGGCTCTCATCTCGGGGGCGACCGCCTGGTCTGGGCGATGCGAGTGTCGGCCGTGCCACGGCGCACCCTCCTGGACCTCGAGCCGGTCGCGCCGCGGACCCAGGTGACGGCGTCACCTCAGGTGGAGAACTCGGCACGCTGTGCATGGGCTGGTCACGAGAGCCTAGCGCAGCCGGTCCCCGGGAGAACTGATCGGTACCGGAACCGTCATGTCCCTCGGGGTGACCCCTGTGTCCCGCTGGGACCAGGGCCGAGCGGAATGCCGCCCGGCCCCGCCGGTACCTGACGGCCCGCCGCAGACCTTTCGCTCGAACCAGACCACCTGGCGAGCCAACCGGTCGGCCGCGGCGGATCAGGCCTGAGCAGCCGGCTCGGGAATCCGCTGGTCCTTGACCGGCAGGACCGCCACCTTCGGGTGGTCCGGGTGCAGGAACACGTACTTCTTATAGGTCCAGAACCGGAAGATCGTGCCGAGGCCCGTGCCGAGAACGTTGCCGAAGAGGTTGAACGCGAGGACCCCTTCGAGATGGAGCACGTACTTCGCGAAGCCCAGGCAGGCGAGCGCGATCATCAGGCCGATCGCGTTGAGGATCACGAAGAGGGTGTACTCGCGGCGAATGCCGGTACGCGCCCGGTGGTTGAACGACCAGTGCCGGTTGCCGACGTAGGCGCAGGTCGCCGCGATGACCGTCGATACGGTCTTGGCGCTGAGCGGCCCCATCCCCAGAAGGGTGTGACACAGGTTCGAGACGGCGAAGTCGATCGCGTAGCAGATCGCGCCGACGATGCCGAACTTGCCCACCTCATGGATGAGTACCTGAAGTGGTGAACGTGCCATCCGGTGGCTCACCACAGGCGGCGCCGATCGACTTTGCGAGCATCGATTTTGACCACCAGGAGAGACTACCGACGGCTGATCCGCGCCCGGCCGCCACCCCCGCGCACGTGGCCGATGAGTGCCGGTCGTGTCGCCTTCCCGAATCGTCCGTTTACGTACCGGCGTCCGTTGCTTGTGGAAAGCGGCGCGTGCCGGGCGGGCCGGGCGCCGGCGGGATCGCGCTGGGTGATGGCTCACCGTCTCAGTGTTCCCGGCGTGCCGCCGGTCGATACCCCCCGCCCCCCTGTCCGTGATCCGACTCGTGTCCGTGGCGGGACGTCGTCCCCGTGCTGACCTGTGACGCTGGCAGAACTCGGCAATGTAGGTGGCGGCGACGGTCCGCGCGCTGCATGCTTGTGCCACTGGCTTTCCCGCGGCCCGTCCGCCGCGCGAGTGACGTACCCGACGGAGGTGACCTGCGGTGACGAGCGCGCCCGACAATGTCGGACCCGCCCAGGATGCGACCGGCGCCCTACTGGCCCGGGTAGCGGACTTCGCCGCGCTGCGGCGCTCCACCGGCCCGGGCCAGGTGGTACCGACCCGGCCCGCGACCGGCGTGGCGGTGGTGGCCTGCATGGACGCCCGCATCAACATCGAGGCCCTCTTCGGCCTCGCGGAGGGCGACGCGCACATCATGCGCAACGCCGGCGGGGTCGTCACGGAGGACATCGAGCGCTCGCTGGCCGTGAGCCAGCACGCGCTCGGTACCACCGAGATCATTCTGCTCCACCACACGAAGTGCGGCATGGAGCAGCTCACCGACGAGGGGTTCAGCGCCTCGCTGGCGGAGCAGACCGGGGTGCGACCGTCCTGGCGCCTGCGCTCGTTCACCAACGTCGCCGAGGACGTCTGGGGCTGCATGCGGACGCTGCGCTCGTCGCCGTTCCTGCGGGCGTCGACCTCCGTCCGCGGCTTCGTCTACGACGTCGACACCGGCGAGCTCACCGAGGTCACCGAGGAGTCGCTGGCGGCCCACAAGCAGGTCACCAGCTCCTCCTGAACTCCTGCGCCCTGAACTCCTGCGCCCTGGACCCCCGCGCCGCCGCCCGGCCAGGTCGCCGGGCGGCGTGAACGACGCGGGTGTCAACCGGGGGGCGTGCCCGCGTCCAGGACGTCGAGCCGGCGGACCCGGGCGGGCAGCACCTCGGCAAGCGGCCGCGGGACGGACCAGTCGACGGCGGTGACCCGCTCCGTCTCGACCCGGCGCGCCAGCGTCGCGGCGTCGGTGCTGTGCAGGTTGCGGCACAGCACCACCGACGCTCCGCTCACCAGTGGCACCAGCGTCGCGATCAGCAGCCCGGCCACGGTGGCGGGGCCACCCGCGGTGAGGATCCGGTCGTCGGGGCCCAGCGCGTCGCGGCGGGCGACGGTGGCGGCGAGGCGGAGCAGTTCGGCCTGCCCCGGAGGCGGGGGTGGGGGCAGGAAACGGTCACCGTGCGGTGGGACCTCGACGGCGTAGTCGAGGACGCCGGGCACGGCGTCGCGCATCCGGCCGCCGAGCGGGCGCAGGGAGAGGCCGACGATCTCGTCGATGCCGAGCGCGGTCGCGATGTCGATCCGGTCCTCGCTGACGAAGACCACACCGGGACTGCCCGGGGCGGCCGCCGGGCCCGGCCGAGCTCCGGCCGGGCCGTCGGCGCCGTCCTCCGGACCGATGACGACCTCGACATCCAGGCCGGCCGACCAGGCCGCCAGCAGGATGACGCAGCTGGTCCAGTGCGCCGGCAGGTCGACCCCGACGACATCCCCGGGGGCGAGCCCGAGCGTGTCGACCAGCAGGTTCGCCGTCTTGGCGACCCAGTTGTCCAGCGTCGTCGTGGAGAACTCCACCCGTTCGCCGGTCGCGTCGTCGTAGAAAGTGATCATCGGGCGGCCGGGGTCGCGGGTGAGGCGAACGGCCAGTGCCGCCGCGACGCCGGGAAACGGGGCTGCGGGCGCGGCCTCGGCAGGTGCGGTGCCGGCGGGCGCCGCGGGGCGCAGGAGCGAGGATGCGGGGACGAACCGGACGTCCAACGGTTTCCGGTCTCCAATCCGATGTTCGGCAGCGGGCGGACCCGGCGGCGACCGGGTTGCCGGGTGTCCCGGGCGCCGGTGACCCGCCGCGGGGGTAACGCTACCGACTCGGGCGCCCGGCCCGCCCCGTCCGCGGCGGCGACACGATCGCGCGCGCCGTTCGGGTCTGCCGGATCGGCGGTGCTCAGGGCGTGCAGGACGTGTCCGCGGCCGGCGGGGGCACGGCTGGCGGCCCCGTCCCCCCGGTGCTCGTGGGTGCTGTGCCCGCGGCTGGTCGCGCGGTGCCGGCCGTGCCGTCCGGTGCGGTGGTGGGCGCGGCGCCGCCGGGCAGCGGGCGGGCCAGCATGAGCCGGTCGGGGGGTGGGACGGCGGTGGAGCCTCCGGCGCCGGGGGCTCGCATCGGGCCGAGGAGGGCCTCCAGCCCGGCCGGTTCGTGCAGCAGCACCATCCCGTGCGGGGGGATCGTGCCCATGTCGTCGACCGCTCCCTCGCCGGGCAGCGGTACGTGGGTCGGGATCGTCACGAACCGCAGGCCGCCCGGCCCGAGCTCGGCGACCCGCCGCGCCAGGCGCAGCATCTCGGCCTGGGAGAGGCTCCGGCTGATCTCCAGTGCGCCGCCGACCGCGCCCAGCAGGCTGGCGATCCGCGACGGGCTGGTGAGCACACCGGTGCTGGTCGCGGCGTCCAGGAGACGGGACAGGAACTGCTGCTGGCGCAGGATGCGCAGGCGTTCCTCACCCAGGGCCTTGCGGGTGCGGACGAAGGCGAGCGCCTGCCCGCCGTCCAACCGGTTCTCGCCGAGCTGGCCCCGCCATCCGGACTCGGCGTCCCGCAGGTTGCGGGTGCTGCCGTCGGGCAGCGGCTGGACGCACACGGTGACACCGCCGACCGCGTCCGTCATTGCGCGGAAGCCGGCCAGGTTGATCGACACGGTGTGATCGATCTTGAGGCCGGTGAACCCCTCCAGGGTCGAGATCAGCCCGGGCACGCCGACGAGCGGAACGACGTCCGTGATCTTCGACAGTCCGTCGCGGTCGAGGGCGGCGGACGTCGGCACGATCGGCACCAGGGTGTCCCGCGGGAAGGAGACCAGGGTGGCGCTGCCGTCCGCGTCGAAGTGGGCGATGATCGTCGTGTCCGCCCGCATGCCGCCGGGGTCGCCGAACTCGCCGTGCGTCCCCTCCCGGCTGTCGTTGCCGAGCAGCAGGATGTTCAGGTCGCCGGGGACCTCCGCCGGCCGGGCGCCGGCCGTGGGCTCCCAGTTGTTGCGGTCGATGGCGTTGTCGAAGTGCCGGTAGGCCGCCCAGCCGACGGACGTGACGGCCAGGACCGCCAGCGAGACCAGCGCCACGAGGGCGACGGACAGCCGGCGCAGTGCTGACCGCCGCCGGTGGGTGATCCGCGGGTCCAGGTTCGGCGGCAGCACCCGGCCCGTACCGCGTGTGCACGCAGCGTGCCGGCGGGCCGGCGTGGTGGGTTCTGGCAGGTGCGACTGATCCGGAGCGTTCCACGCCATCAGGACAGTTCGACGTCGAAGACCATCATGTGGTTGTCCGGACCAGTCCGATCCCGCCCCACAGCTGGCACCGATGGGCGTCGCCCTGGTCCGGGCGGGCGCTTCTGGCCCGCCCGGACCAGGGCTGGTGTCGCGGTCGGCTCAGTACGTGCAGCCGGTGGTCAGCTGCGTCGCGGTGACGGGCGCTGTCGACCGGGGAGCGACACTCGGTGCGGAGCCCGCCTGGTCACCTCCCGCGCTGCCGCCCGGTGGCTGCACGATGCCCGCCGTGCCGCCCCGGCCCTCGCCCTGGGTGCCCGCAGCGGCCTTCACCTGCCTGAAGGACGTCCCGAGCACCAGCGACACGCGATCGGTCAGCCGGCCGTCGCGCACCAGGCGTGAGCCCGGCACCACCGCGGCGACCGCGCGGGCCGCGGCCTCCTTCCCGGGGCCGTAACGGACCTCGGTGGCCGGGCTGGTGCCGTCCGGCCAGTCGCGCGGCGTGCCGACGCGGAAGCCCAGTCGGGCCAGATCATCGCTGGCCGTGCTGGCCAGACCGCCGACCTCTGCGGCGTTGAAGACATCGATCGCGATGTCCCGCGGCGGCACGGCTGCCGGTTCCGCCGGCGCGGGCCGGGCCGGTGCGCCTCCGCGCAGCGGGGTGAGGAAGGTGTCCAGCTGCGCCGGGTCGTACAGCTGCACCGAGCCGAACCGTGGCAGCTCACCGAGGGAGTTCCCGCCCTCGGCGGGCGTCGGCGCGTGCACCGGAATCGTGACGAACCGGATCTGGTCGGTGCTCATCGCGCTCATCCGCTTCGCGAGCAGCCGGATGTCGTCGATGTCCGTGCCGTCGTCGATGGTCAGCGACTTCGTCGTCGCGCTGATGAGGTTCTCGAGCCGGGCCGGGTTTGTCAGCACCCCGTCGCTGGTGGCCTTGCGGAACACCGCCCCGATGAACTGCTGCTGGCGGCGGATGCGGTCGAAGTCGTTGTCGGGCAGCCCGTGACGTTGGCGGACGAAGGCGAGGGCCTGGTCGCCGCTGAGATGGTTCTCGCCGACCCGGCCCCGCCACTGCGACCACTCGTCGCGCAGGTTGGTCCGCGAGCCGTTCGGTAGCGCCTTGACGCAGACGGTCACCCCGCCGATGGCATCGGTCATGTCGCGGAATCCGGCGAGGTCGACGGAGACGTAGTGGTCGACGCGGATGTCGGTCAGGTTCTCGATCGTCCGGATGAGCAGGGACGGCCCGCCGATGGAGATCGCCTGGGTCAGCTTGTCCCGGCCGTGGCCCGGGATGTGGACGAGGGTGTCGCGGGGGAACGAGACCAGGGTCGTCGTCCCGTTCGCGTCCAGGTGGGCGAGGATCGTGGTGTCCGAACGCTGACCGGCGACCTCCCCGCCGCGCTGGAACTCGCCGCCGGTGCCGGCCCGGCTGTCCGAGCCGACCAGCAGGAAGTTCGTCGTCCCCTCGATCGGGTTGGCGGGGCGCTCGCCGTCCAGGGTCAGCCGCAGCCGGTTGATCTGGCGGTCGAAGTGCTCGTAGAGCGCGAACCCGCCGACGGCGAACGCGAAGATCAGGCAGGACATGACGGCGCAGATCGTGGCGACGAGCCGGGCGGCGAGCCCACGGCGGCGGCGCGGCGGGCCCGGCAGCCGCCGGCGCCACGGCGCCAGGCCGGTCCCGGTACCCGCGGGTGCGCCGGGGCCGGGCCTGGTTCCGCCGGCACGGGTGCCCGCGGCACGAGCGGCAGCGGCAGCGGCACCACCGGAGCCGCCATCTCCGCTCCCACCGGAGCCGGCATCCGGGCCGGTGGCGTTCCCGGCGCCGTCGCGGGGCCTGCCGCGGCCGGTCACCGCTCTCGCCCTGTCGCCGGCCGGGCGACCGCGAAGGTCCTGGTCCCTGTCACCGGAAGCGGCGGCCTGACTTCCGCTGGCAGCGGCGGCCTGGCTGGCGTCCCCCGTGCGGGTAGGGTCCGGCGAGGCCGGTTCGTGCGAACGTGCCCGCGACCGGGAGCGCGGCCGGCGCCGGCCGCCCGCCGCGGCGGCAAGGCCGAGGCGAGACGACTCGGGGCCAGGCCTAGGCCCGGTCGAGGCGCGCGGTCCAGCGCCGGTCACCGCGTCCCCCTCGGTGGTGAATGCCGGGTATTCGGCGTGCCCGTTGATGTCCGGCTGGGGCGGGGCCCGGCACGCGGCGCGTCGTCGCGGTTCCGCGTTCCGGGCGGTGGACACCCAGCCTTCGATTACAGAAAGTACCCGCAGGGTCACGCCACATGCGATTCGGGGTCGGCGTCTTCGCGACGCACGACCGGCACAGCGGGGCCGAACGCCGCAGAACGAGCCAGGCAGAGTGCTGCGTTCGGCGCGAGGTGCCTGGGGCGAGGCGGTTCCGGGCGAGGCGCTCAGGAACGCGCCGGCGTCTCCTGCCTGGCGAGGTGAGCTGCCGGATCCCCGGCGGCCGGATCCCCGGCACCCGGGTTTGCGTCGGTTCCGGCGGCCCGGCCGCCGACCATGGCTGCGCGTGCGGCGAGCGTGAGGGCGGCGAGCCAGCCCAGCGCGGCCAGGACGAACACGGTCACGGTGACACCGAAGGGCAGGGGAGCCCAACGGGCGGCCGCGGAGACGACGTCCGGCACCTGGGCGGGGGTGAAGGCGACGCCGCGCGGAAGCCAGTAGTAGCTGCACACCGCGAGCAGCGCGAGCCCCTGCATGAGCGCCGCGCCCACGAGAACGGCCAACGGTGCCAGCCGGACCCGGCCGCCGAGCATGCGCCCGAGCCCGGCGGCGGTGATCACCGCCAGCCCGACCAGGCCCAGGTACAGGTAGCGGCCCTGGACCGCGATGCCCCGGGTGTACCGCTCGTACTCGGCCCAGCTCCGCTGGCCGACCATGAGATACGCGAAGGCCACCGGGGCGAGGAGTACGAGCGGTGCGCCGAGGCGCGCGATCCGTCCAGGTTCGCCCGCTGCCGGCTGACCACGCCGGGCGGCCGCGACGACCGCGGTCATGCCCAGACCGACCACGGCCACGGTGGCGGCGACGATCGCCACCGGGGAGAGCTGCGGTGGCTCGAACATCCCGAGCCCGCCCCAGAACCGGCTGATCATCGTCCGGAAGAAGTACCCGAACCAGGTGAGGAACGAGTCGGGAAGCAACAGCGCCTCGCGGCGCGGCGGGTTCGTCGCCCAGCCGTTGGGCTGGAGGGCGTCGTAGAGCACGAAGTTGCGCACCCACCACCAGCCGCCGATCACCAGGCCCAGCCCGACCGCGATGGTCGCGGGCAGGACGGGAAGACCACGCGGAACGGGAAGACCACGCGGAACAGCCAGGCGGCGCAGCGCCGGCAGGCGGCGCGGGGTGGGGGCGGGGGGGTGAGCCGGGCTGTCGTCATCCGTGACCTGGACCCGCCGCCGGAGGTGGAGCCAGCCGACGAGATAGGCGGCGGCGATCGTCACGGGCAGCGCGAACGCGAACGCCTTGGACAGCATCGCCACGCCGAACCAGAGCCCGGCCCAGGCGGCCGTCCGCCGGCGCAGGTCACCCCGCACGACCCCGGCCAGCACGACGGTGAGCGCCCCGGTCGCCAGAATGAGGATGCCGTCGTTGTTGAAGGTCGCGCCGACCCGGGTGAAGCCGGGTACCGCCAGCGGCAGCGCCGCCGCCGCGGTGGCGAGCGGCCCGGGCAGGCCGAACCGGCGACCGGCCGCCCAGGCGAGCAGCGGCAGCGGGCCGACGATCAGGATGTTCAGCAACCGCAGCGCGAGAACCTGCTGGTCGTAGGCCCAGTCGGCGGAACCGGGCAGGATCTCCAGCAGGCCCGCGCCGACGGCGTAGACGAGTGGCGGGTGCTGGATCATCTGGTTCGACAGCCGGCCGTCGTCGAGCGGCGTCGGCCCCCCGAGCTCGTCGAAGGACCGGCGCTCGCCGCGCGGGGTGGGGGCGATCTCGGCGAAGGACGGCGACCCGCGGCGCTTGCCTCCGGACTGGAACATGTCCTGGTACCGGCCCCGGTCGAAGTCGTCGGACGTCGCCGCGACCCCGGTTGCGATCATCTTCTCGCCGGGCGCGGGCCACCCGGCGCCGTGCTGCAGGCCGTAGACCATGTCGACGTGCTGTGCCTCGTCGTAGCCCGTCCAGGTCGGGTAGACGAACGCATAGGTCACCAGAAGTGCCACATGCAGGGCTGTGATGAGGAGGACCAGCGCGGGGACGGCGGGGCGCCGGCCGGCTACCCCGGCACCCGATCCGGTACCCGCTTCCGTGCCGGTTCCGGCGGTGGAGGCGGTGCCTGCCCCGGTGGTCGCACCGGTGCCCGCCGGTGCGCCCGCGGTGTCCGCCGCCGGCGGCTGTTCCCCGCGCGGTTCGGGTTTGTCCGTCGTGGGCGTCTCGGGCGTCATCAGGGAGCAGGGTAGCCTCACGCCCCTCGCGTCGATCGATGCCGGTCCGGCCCGGCGGGTGCGACTCCGGCGACACCGCTGACGGGGCGTCACCGGCCGTTCGTCCACGTCTGCCAGACTCGCGGGGTGCGCATCCTCGTCACTGGTGCCGGTGGACAGCTCGGTCATGATCTGTGTCGTCTCCTCGACGCGGAGTCACGCACCGACCGCACGCGCGACACGCGCGTGCTCGCCTGGGCCGGGCTGACCCGCTCCGAGCTCGACCTTTCCGACGCGGCCCGGGTACGCGCGGTCATCGCCGACCAGGCCCGGCCGGCCAAGGTGCAGGGCGGCCTCGTCGTCATCAACACCGCCGCCTGGACGAACGTCGACGGCGCCGAGGCGGACGAGAGCGGCGCCTACGCCGTGAACGCCACCGGCCCGGCGCACCTGGCGGCGGCGTGCGCCGAGGCCGGCGCGGCCCTCGTTCACCTCTCCACCGACTACGTCTTCGACGGCACCGCCTCGAAGCCGTACGAGACGAACGACCCGCCGGGCCCGGTCTCCGCCTACGGGCGCACGAAACTCGCCGGCGAGGAGGCCGTCCTGGCCCTGTGCCCGGCGTCGTACGTGGTGCGCACGGCCTGGGTCTACGGGCGGTCGGGCACCAACTTCGTGAAGACGATCGCGCGACTGGCCCGGGAGCGCGACGAGCTCAGCGTCGTCGCCGACCAGCACGGCAGCCCGACCTGGTCAGCCGACCTGGCCGCCGGCCTGCTCGACCTGGTGACGGCGCGGCCCGCCCCGGGGATCTACCACTGCACCGGCGGCGGCGAGACGACCTGGTTCGGCTTCGCCCGGGCGATCGTCGCCGCGATCGGCGAGGATCCGGCCAAGGTGGCGCCGACCACCACCGCGGAGTTCCCGCGCCCGGCACAGCGCCCGGCCTACTCGGTGCTCTCCGCCCGGTCGTGGCAGGACGCCGGCCTGCGCCCGCTGCGCACCTGGGACGAGGCGTTCGCCGCCGCGGTCGCCGACTTCGGCCCCGACCTGCACGGCTGAGCTGCACGGCTGAGCCGCGGGTGCGGTGAGCTGTGGATCTCGACCGTCGCACGGCGGGTAGGTTGATGTGGTGAGCACTCAGACCTCTGGCACGGCGGCGCGGCCCGAGGGCCGTCCCGTCCTTGTCGCCGTCGCGTGGCCGTACGCCAACGGGCAGCCGCACCTCGGGCATATCGCCGGTGCCTACCTGCCTGCGGACATCTTCGCCCGCTACCAGCGCATGGCGGGCAACCGGGTGCTGATGGTCTCGGGGTCCGACGCGCACGGCACACCGATCACCGTGCGGGCGGACGAGGAGGGCGTCACCCCGCAGGAGATCGTCGACCGGTACCACCCGGAGTTCCTGCGGATCTGGTCCGGGCTGGGGATCAGCTTCGATCTCTTCACGACCACCCGCACGAAGAACCACGAGGCCACCGCGCAGGACGTGTTCACCCGCCTGCAGGCGGCCGGGTACATCTACCCGAAGGAGACCTCGCAGTTCTTCGACCCTGACGCGGGCCGCTTCCTGCCGGACCGCTACGTCGTCGGCACCTGTCCGCACTGCTCCTACCCGCAGGCGCGCGGTGACCAGTGCGAGAACTGCGGGCGCACGCTCGACCCGGAGCTGCTGATCGACCCGCGCAGCAAGGTCACCGGCGCGGTGCCCGAGACGCGGCAGACGACGCACTTCTTCCTGCGTCTTTCCGGCCTCTCCGACCAGCTGCTCGACTGGCTGCAGACCCGCCAGGGCTGGCGCCGGCACGTCCTGAACTGGTCGGTGCAGTTCGTCAAGGACGGCCTGCACGACCGCGCGATCACCCGTGACCTGGACTGGGGCGTCCCGCTGCCGACCGACGAGCTCGGTCCGGGCAAGCGGCTGTACGTCTGGTTCGAGGCGGTCATCGGCTACCTGTCGGCGAGCAAGGAGTGGGCGGCCGGCACGGACGACCCGCAGGCATGGCGGGCCTGGTGGGAGGACCCGCAGGCGTCCGCCTACTACTTCGTCGGCAAGGACAACATTCCCTTCCACACCGTCATCTGGCCGGCGATGCTGCTCGGCTACGGCGGGCTGAACCTGCCGACGGACGTCCCGGCGAACCAGTACGTCACCTTCGGGGGAGCCAAGGCGTCCAAGTCGGCCGGGATCGGCCGCGGCGTGCGCGAGTACCTCGACCTCCTGCAGCCGGACGCGCTGCGTTTCGCCCTCGCCTCGGTGCTGCCCGAGCAGAACGACACCGAGATCTCGGACGCCGACATCGTCCGCCGGGTGAACGACGAGCTGATCGCGAACTGGGGCAACCTGGTCAACCGCGTGCTGGCGCAGATCAACAAGTTCTTCGGCGGTGAGCTGCCGGCCACCGGCGAACTCGAGGGCGTGCACGCCGAGCTGCTCGCCTCCGTCGACGCCGGGCTGGTGCGGGTCGCCGAGCTGCTCGGCCGGGTCGAGCTGCGGGCGGCGCTGCGCGCGGCGATGGAGATCTCCGCCGAGGTCAACGCCTACCTCTACCGCGAGGAGCCCTGGAAGACCGTCAAGGTCGACAAGGACGCGGCGGCGCACAGCCTCGCGGTCTCGGTCCAGGCGATCTCCGGCATCACGACCGCGCTGGCGCCGTTCCTGCCGTTCAGCTCGGCGCGGGTCGCCGAGGTGCTCGGCATCGACCTGGACGTCTGGGCCCGCCAGCCGGTGCCGGCCGGGCGGCGTCTGGAGTGGTCCGGCGGCCTGTTCACCAAGCTGGATGCGGACGCACTGGGCATCGAGGCCCCGGCGGGCACCGAAGCCTCCGCCTGACCCAGCCGAACCGCTGGCCGCAGGACGCACGGCGTGGGCCGCACGGCGTGGGCCGCACGGCGTGGGCCGGGACCCCGGGGCTGGATCGCGGCGGTCGCGGCCGGGCTGGGAGACTGACGGGTAATGGCCAGCTCATCCGTGGACCGCGACCGCGGGACCGCCGGGCGGCTGCTGCGCCGGCACGCCGCGTTCGCCGCGGTGCTGGTCCTGGCCGTCGCCGCCCGGGTGGTCGTCATCGCGGCCTACCGGCCCGCGCTGCTCTACCACGGTGACTCACCCGCCTACCTGGACCAGGCGGGCCGGCGGCTGTGGGCCGGTGACTGGCGCCCGTCGGGCTATCCGATGTTTTTGCGGGTCATCGGCGCGCCCGACCACCTGACCCGGCTGGTCGTCGTCCAGCACCTGCTGACGCTGCTGGCCGGCGTCGCCCTGTACGCCGCCGTGCGGCGGCTGTTCGCCCGGTACGGCCCGGCGGCCCTGGCCCGGGGGCGGGGCGGCTGGCCGGCGGCGCTGGTGGCGGCGCCGGCGCTGCTGGCACCCTGGGTGCTCGACCTCGGCCAGTTCGTCCTCGCCGACAGCCTGTTCGGGACGCTGGTCCTGGCCGGTGTCCTGGCACTGGCCTGGCCGGGGCCCCCGGCCGGATGGCGGTGGGCCCTCGGTGGGCTCCTCCTCGGCGCCAGCGTCACCGTCCGGACGGTCGGCTACGGCCCGATCGCGCTGGGCGCGCTGGCCGCGGTCGTCCTCGCCCTGCGCGCCCGCATCGCCGACACGACTGACACCGCTGGTACGACCCGCGACGCCGGAGTTGGCGTCGGCGGCGGTCGCAGGCTCGCGGCTGGTCGCGGATGGGCGGCCGGGGGCGCTCCGGCGGCCGCGTTCGTGCTGGCGGCGGCCGTGCCCGTGGTTGCCTACTCGGCCTGGAGCGCCAGCCAGGGCAAGGGGTTCACTGTCTCCGCCCATTCGGGGTTCTTCCTCTACGGGCGGGTCGCACCGTTCGCCGACTGCGACCGGCTCCCCGACGACGATGACCTGCGGTCGCTGTGCGATCCCCGGCCGGTCGGCGAGCGCGGTTCCCCGGTGACCTACCTGTGGCCCGACGACTCGCTGCTGCGGCAGGGCAACGACCTCGTCCCGCCGGGCCGGGAGGAGCTGGCGGGCGAGTTCGCCCACGAGGTGATCCGCACCCAGCCGTGGACGATGGTCACCAGCACCGCCCGCTACTTCGGCGGGTACTTCTGGCCCGTCCCGTACGAGACGGTGCTCACCAGCCGCGCCGACACCTGGGAACTGCCGCGGAGCAGCAGCAACCGACTGCCTGACGGCCATCCCCACGCCACCGACGGCTACCTCACCGTCCGGAACCTGAACGATCATCTGGCCGGCCCGCTCGCGGGCTACTCCGGGCTGTCCTACGCGGCGATGCCGCTGGTCGGCCTGGGGCTCCTCGGTGGGCTGGCGGCCGGCGTGGTGGGCTGGCGGCGCGGGCGCCCCGGCCCCGGCCGCCTGTTCTGGCTCACGGCCGGCGCGGGCCTGTCGACCCTGCTCCTCGCCTCCCTGACCTCGGCTTTCGACTACCGCTACCTGGGTTCCGTCACCGGGCTGCTCGGCCCGGCCGCGGTGCTCGGCGCCCTTGGCCTCCTCCGGGTGCTTCCATCGTCGTCACGGCCGCCGGAGACGCTGCCGCCGGAGACGCTGCAGGCGGAGACGCTGCAGGCGGAGACGCTGCAGGCGGAGACGCCGCGGGTGGCGGCGCCGCGGGTAGAACAGGCGCAGCAGGACGACGCCGCGCTTCGCGGGAAGGCGGCTGCGACGACGGACGGGGGAACCTGATGAAGGTCGCGTTTCTTGGCCTGGGACGCATGGGCGGCCGGATGGCCCGCCACCTCCTGACCGCCGGGCATGACCTGGTCGTCTGGAACCGCACCCCGGGCCGCGCCGGGGAGCTGACGGCTGCCGGGGCGACCGAGGCCGCGGATCCCGCCGCCGCCGTCCGCGGGGCGGACGCCGCGGTGCTGATGCTGTTCGACCCGCGGTCGGCCGCCGATGTGCTCGCCGCGATCACCCCGGCCGCGGCCCCGGGCCTGCTGCTGGTCAACTGCACCACGGTCGGCCCCGAACCCGCCCGTGACCTGGGACGGAAGGCGGCCGCCGCCGGGCTGCGCTACCTGGACGCCCCGGTGATCGGCACCGTGGGCCCAGCCGAGGCCGGGACGCTGCGAGTGCTGGTCGGCGGCACCGAGGCCGATCTGGCCGCGGCCCGCAACCTCCTCGAGACCTTCGGCGATGCCGAGCGTATCGACCATGTGGGCCCCGTCGGCGCCGCGAGCGCGCTCAAGACCGTCTTCAACCTCGGCCTCGCCGAAGGCATGGCCGCCGTCGCCGAGGTCCTCCGCTACGGCACCGAACTCGGTGTCGACCGCGGGCTGCTGCTGACCGAGCTCGCAGGCGGGCCGCTCGGCTTCCTCGTCACCTACAAGCGGACCATGCTGGAGTCGGGCGACTACTCCCCGGCCGCCTTCACCGTCACCGGGATCGCGAAGGACGTCCGGCTCGCGACCGAGGCGGTCGCCGGGCGCCTGCCGATCGCGGAGGCGACCCTGGGGCTCGCCGCCGCCGCCGAGCGCGCCGGCCACGCCGACGACGACTTCGCCGCACTGGCCGCGGCGGATGTCCCCGGCCCGGCCTGACCGGACCGCCCTGACGACTCCCGACTGTCAGCCGACCGTCCCGGCCGCACCGGGACGTCAGCTGACCGGCCCGGCGGCGCCCCGGCGCTGGCTGGTGCTCGGTGTGGTCGCCGCCGGCCTGCTGCTCGGCACGCTTGGGCTGGCCGGGGCACTCGCGACGAAACCCTTCGCCGGAGCCGACGAGGCCCAGCACACCGCCTACGCGCTGGAGATCGCGGACGGCCGGCTGCCCGAGCTGGACACCCCGGTCCGCTCCACCCTCCCCGGAATGCCCGGCCTGGCGCCGGACTGCCAGGTACCACCCGCCGCTGCCCGCGCCGCCGTCGACCGGCGGGATGTCACCGTGCTCCCAGCCTGCGCGCGGCGCAACGGTGCGGTGCTGACCAACTTCGACCTGGTGTACACGGCCAACCATCCGCCGCTGTTCTACCTGCTGGAGGCGCTGCCGCTGGGTACCGGCCGGGCGCTGGACCATCCGGTGGCCGGCTTCTACGCGGCTCGGCTGCTGAACATCGCCGTCGGGATCGCCGCCCTGGTCGCCACCGCACTGCTGGTGCGGTTCCTGCTGCCCGCCCGCCCGGACCTCGCCGTCGGCGCCGCGGCCGTCCTCGCGGTGACCGGCATCTTCATCGCCGTCACCTCCCAGGTCTACAACGACGCGTTCGCGGTCGCACTGATCACCGCGGCGACCGCTGCCACCCTTGCGCTGGCGCGCCGAGGCCCGTCCGTGCGCACCCTGCTGCCAGTCGCGCTGCTGGTTCCCGCGGCGGCGCTGGGCCGGGCCAGCGGCGGGCTGGCCGCCGCGGTGCTTGTGCCCGCCGTGGGCCTCGCCGCCGCCCTCGGGACCCGCCCCGGCCGCATCGGCCTCGGGCGTGCCCACCACGCACGGGCACCCGGTGCCGGCTGGCACCGGCCGCTGCTCGCCGGCTTCGGCACAGGCGCGGCGACGGGCCTGCTCACGTCCGCCGCCGCCGGCTGGTTCTACGCGCGCAACAACAGGCTGTACGGCGATCCGGCCGGCAGCGAGCGGGCCGCCTGGATGTTTCCCACCGGCTACGGCGAGCGACCGGTGTGGGAGATCATCACCAGTCAGGACTTCTGGTGGACGATCTACCAGGGCCTCTTCGGCCGGCCCACTCTGCTGCGCGGTGTGGCACACCAGGTTGTCGTCGGCGTCGGGCTGGCCACCGTGCTGGGCCTGCTCGCCGTCGCGGCCCGCCTCGCGCTGACCGCCCGGGCCCGCCGGGCGAGTACTCCGAGCGACGCCGCCGCCTGGTCACCGTGGCGCGAGCTGGCCGGCCCGGCCACCGTCTCGCGGCGCGGTGCGGTGGACGTCTTCTGTTGGCTGACAGTGGCCGCGCAGGCCCTGCTCGCGACGGCGACGCTGGTCGGGTACGTCGCCGCCGGCGGTGCGACGTTCGCCCGCTATCTCCTGCCGGCCCTGCCCGTCCTCGCCCTGGCGGTGGCCGGAGGCTGCTCTGCGCTCCCACTGGCCCGCCGCGGCCTTCCGACACTGGCGGTGGTCCTGGCACTCGGCGGGACGGTCCTGGTGATGCTCGGCCGCGAACTGGCCCGGCGGGACCCGCGCCTGGACGGCCGTGCTCCGCTCGCCCAGCTGCGCGGAGCGCTCGAGGTCACCGCGGTCGGGGCGGACCATGCGCTGCTGGTGCTGGCCGTGCTGACCACCCTGGGCCTGCTCGGCGCCGTCCTGCTCGGGCTGTCGCTGTGGAAGCTCACCGCGACCGCGGTCCCGCCTTGGCCGTGGCGCCCGGTTCCGGACCCGGACCCGGATTCAGCCCGACGTCCTCCGGCCTCGCCGCCCCCGACGGCAGGCGGGCATTCGGCTGTCCAACGATGAAAGATCCCGGCCGGCGCGGAGGCTTTCGTGTTCCAGACTGTGCACCTCGGGCTGGCACACGTCGACGGCGACGCGGCCCGAGTCCGTGCGGATCACTCGTATGGCGTGGCCGGACGCAGTCCTCGATGTCGAAGACGGGTGACAGATCGCGGGCTCAGGCGGCGACGCGGCGGTAGACGGCGGCGGTGAGTTCGGCGGTGCGGGCCCAGGTGAAGGCCCGGGCGTGGTCGCGGCCCTGGGCGGTCGCGCTGACGCCGGCCGGTTCGGCGAGGAGCGCCGCGAGCGCGGCGGCAAGGTCGTCGGCGAAGTCGTCGGCCCGTCCGGGAGTGACGAGGCGGACCCCGGGGGCACAGCCGACCACCTCGCGGACGGCCGGGATGTCGGCGGCGACGACCCTCGTCCCGGCGGCGAGCGCCTCCAGCGGCGGAAGCCCGAAGCCCTCGTAGCGGGAGGGGAAGCACAGTGCCGCCGCTCCGGCGACGATCGTCCGCAGCTCCGCCTCGTCGAGGTAGCCGAGCGTCACGACGGCGCCCGTGGGCAGGCCGGCGGTGTCGAGAGCCGGGCCCCAGCCGGGCGGGCCGACCAGTGCCAGCGGCGGGGTGTCCGGATCGGCGGCCCGCAGCCGGCGCAGGGCCTCCAGCAGCACCGGCAGGTTCTTGCGTGGCTCCGCGGAGCCGACGAACACCAGGTAGCGCTCGGGCAGTCCGCGGGCGGCGAGCCAGCCGCGGGTTGGTGCGGTGGCGTCGAACCAGGCGGCGTCCACGCCGAGCGGGGTCGGGGTCACCAGGGCGGGGTCGAGGCGGTAGGCGGCGATGACCTCGTCCGCCACCGCCTGGCTCGGGGTCAGCACCGCGGCGGCACGGCGCAGCCCACGCGGCACCAGCGTCGCGTAGCGGGCCGACGCCGCCGAGACCGTGTCCGGGGTGCGCAGGTAGGACAGGTCGTGCACCGTCACCACCCCGCGGGCCGATGCCAGCGGGCCCAGCACGAAGTTCGTCCCGTGCACGATGTCCGCCGGGCCGGTGAACCACTCGGCCGGCGGGTGCTCGGAGCGGGTCCAGGCATCCTGCAGCAGGCGGGCGGGGACCCGGCGGACCGCGGGTTCCACCCCGGGGGGAAGGGCCTGCGCCAGCCCGCCGCCACCGCGCCAGGTGAAGGCGGTGGCGGCCAGGTCGAGCTTCGGGTCGCCGAGCGCGGCCAGGCCGGCGAGCAGGGCGGCGGTGTAGCGCCCGACACCGGTGCGCTGCCCGAGCAGCGGGGTGCCGTCCAGGACGACGCGCACGTCAGCGGCCGGTCAGGAGTACAGCCGGCGGCGCTCGGCGATGTCGTGCCAGCGCTCGGCGAAGGCGGCGTCGGAGAACTGCTGTGCCCGCTCGACGGCGGCGGCGGCCAGGCGGGAACGCAGCCCGTCCTCGGCGGCGAGCCGGCGGGTGAACGAGGCGACCTGCTCGGGGCCCTCCCAGCGGTACCCGTCCCGTCCGTGCCGGACGATCTCGCGCTGGCCGGCCCGGTCGATGACCACCGGCACGCAGCCGCCGGCCATCGCCTCGACGGTCGTCATCCCGAAGTGCTCCGCCGTCCAGGGCTTCCGCCGGTCGTCCTCGCCGTAGCCGGTGGCCGACCAGAACACCGAGCTGGTGGACAGCAGCCGCTCGACCTCGGCCCGCGGCGCGTTCGGCAGCACCTCGACGGGCAGCCCAGCCCCGGCGGCACGGACCTGCTCCACATAGGGCTTCTGTGAGTCCTCACAGCCGCCGACGACGTACATCCGCCACCCGGGCAGCCCGCCGGAGCGGTACAGCTCGCCGAACCACTGGACCATCTCCAGCTGCCGCTTGGCGTGGCCGAGCCCCGGCGCGAAGAAGCGCCCGACGGTGATGACGGCCTTCTCCCGCTCCGGCGCCGGCGTGAGCCGCTCGACCTGGATCGGCGGGAACAGCACGTCGGAGTCCCGCTTCCACAGCCGCTGGATCCAGCCCCGGGTGTACTGCGAGTTCGCCATCACGGTGTCGTAGCCGTCGAGGTAGCCGAGGTCCGCCGGGTCACGCAGCAGCCACGGGAAGCGCAGCGCCATCCGCTCCAGCGGGCCCTCGTCGGCGTCGGCGACCCGGGGGCGGCTCACCGCCACCCCCAGCTCGCGGACGTCCGCCTCACCCGGCGAGAAGGCGTCGCTGACCAGGGTCAGCTCGGTCCCGTTGCTCGAGGACGGCAGCGCCACCTCGAACGGGGCGAACTCCTGGCCGATCTCCAGTTTCGCGAGCACCGTCCCGCCCGCGTCGAGGACCTGCAGGCGCACACCCTCAGGCGCACCGGGACGCCCGATGTCCGCCCGCAGGGTCCGCCCGCCGCCGGGGTTCACGGCCAGAATCCCAGCGCCGTTCGTCCAGGTCCACTGCCGGCGGCGGCCGCCCTCGGGCGGGTACCAGCCCTGGCCGAAGCTGACGGCGGGGGTCGCGCCACGCAGCAGCGGGCCGGCGGTGCGCACCGCGGCCTTGCGCCAGGCGGCCATGTCGTGGTCGAACGGGGTCGGGAAGAAACACAGATACGCCGAGCGGGGGGAACGCGGGGCGAGGCGGCTCATGTACGAGCCGTTCACGAACAGGTGGTACTCGTCCGACAGCGCGGCGACCGCCTCCTCGCCGCGGTCCGGCAGCCGCCGGTAGCGGCAGCCGGAGAGGTCCAGCCCGAGGTGGCTGCCGACGGCGTCGAGGTCGACGTCGGAGTGCCCGATGATGTCGACGTCCAGGCCGTCGGCGGCCAGCACCTGGGCGATCATGCCGTTGTGGCGCTCGCCGCCGCCCATCGAATGCCAGAAGCGGTTGTAGACGGCGGCCCGCAGGCCATCGGGCACAGCCGGGCCGCCGGTCGGGGTGCTCATCGCTCCACCAGCCAGCTCTGCAGGCTGACCCGGCGCTCGGTCGCCGCGGCGCCGATCTCGCGGCGGCGGCGCAGCATCGCGGGCAGCAGCCGCAGGTAGGAGGAGAACACGCGGATCCGCAGCGCCGTCGGCCGTACCGCCGGGCGGCTCCGCGCGCGCCACGCCTGGCGCACGGTCCGGACCGCGATCGACGCCGTCGTCAGCGGGTACTGCGCCACGGCCCGCAGCGCGGTGCGGGCGGTCGCGTCCTTGGTCAGCATCAGCAGTCGGTTGCGGTCGGTGTGGAACACGAACAGCGGGGACCACTCGACGCTCGACGCCGAATGGACGTGGCGCAGCACCGCGTCCGGCACGTAGCGGATCTGGTAGCCGCGCGACCGGATCCGCCAGGAGAGGTCGGTGTCCTCGTAGTAGAGGAAGAAGTCGTCGTCGAACCAGCCGAGATCGTGGCCGAGCTCGGTCCGCATCGCCATGCCGTTGCCGCAGGCGGTGAAGACCTCCTCGGCGTTGTCGAACTGGCCGGTGTCGATCTGCTGGTAGCCACGGTCGGCGCCGTACCCGTCGGTCAGGACGATGCCGCCGACGTTGTTGATGACGTCCACCCGCGGCGCACCGGCGTCAACGGTGAACGTGACGGTGCTCGGCTCGGCGCCCACCGGCAGGGTGCGCGACGGCGCCGCCGCTCCGGTTCCGGCCGCTCCGGTTCCGGCCTCGGTGCCCGGCTCCCAGCCGAGGGTGACCTGCTTGGCGGTGTCCGCCGCCCAGGTGATCCCGATCGTGACCGGACCGCCCTCGGGCACCGGGACGCACAGCTCGCCCTCGCCGCGTGTCCAGAAGAACGGGGCCTTCGGCGGGCCTTCCGCGCCGAAGGTGAGCTTCTCCCAGAGCACCTCGCGCAGCACCTCGCGCCCGTCCACCGTGACCGAGCTGATCCGCACACCCAGTTCGCGGGGGTCGTGCGGGCCTGGGGAGAACGTCGGCGCCGAGAAGGTGAGACGCAGGAAGCGAGGGAGGAACACGACCTTGCCGGTGACCGCGCCGAGCCGGTTGCCGCCGGCCGCGCCGAACGGGGCGAGCAGCCGCGCCAGCCAGTCCGGCTCGGGGATCGCGTCGTTGTTCAGCAGCACCGCGAACGGTGTGGTGACGCCCCGCAGAGCGAGGTTGTTCCCGCCGGCGAAGCCGAGGTTGCGGTCCGACGGGACGACCGTCACCCACGGGTACCGGCGGGCGAGCAGTTCCCGGGAGCCGTCGGCGGAGGCGTTGTCGACCACCTGGGTCTCGAACGCAAACGGTGCGTCCTGCTTGGCGAGTGCGTCCAGGCACGGCGGGAGCAGGTGCGCCCCGTTCCAGTTCACGATGACGACGGTGGCGAGCGGCTCGTCGCCGGCGGCCTCCGGCCCGGTCCGGGGCGTGATCCGCGCCGCGACCTGTGTCGCTTCGATGGCCGTGGCGGGTGCGGGTTCCGCCGCCGCGGTTGCCGCGTCCGGCGAGGTTGCCGCCGCCGCCTTCGCCGCTCCCGCTGCTGTCACGGCCTCCGTTCCCCGCGGCCGCGGGCCGTGCCCGTTGAGACCGGGGTGGGAACCGCTGTCCGGACCGACGCTCATCGAACCATCCGCCCTCGGCCGGCCGTCACCGGCGCAGCCTCGCCTCGTAGTCGACCCGGAGCAGCCCGGCGACCTGCAGGCCGCTCACACCGAACAGGTCCTCGAACCGCCGTGCCGTCACCGGCTGACCGGTGGACGCGTCCGACACCCGGATGTTGACCGCGAACGCCCCGAGCAGCTCCGGCAGCCGGGGGACGACGAAGTCCACCACGGAGAGTCCCGGGCCGGGGCTGATCCCGCCGGCCGGGGTCTCCATCATCCAGATCGGGACCTCACCCTGCCCCATGATCTCCACGTGCAGGTAGACGAAGGGAGGGGCGTTCTCGGTGAGGTCCAGCTCGACGCTGACGGTGAGCTGCTCGCCCGGGTCGTACTGCACCTGCGCCGGGCTGCCCGGGCTGCGGCTGAACGTCACCGCCGTCGGTTTCACCGGTGCCAGGTCGTAGGGCACGGCCACGCCCTCGGCGGGCAGGCTGCCGAGCCGCTGGCGCAGCAGCTTCGTCCCGACGGCGGGCTGGCCGTCGAAGATCATGTTGCCGGACTCCAGGACGAGGATCCGGTCGCACATGCTCTCGATCAGGTCGAGGGAGTGGGTGACGAACAGGATCGTCCGCCCCTCCGACCGGAACTGTGCGATCTTGTCCAGGCACTTGCGCTGGAACGCCTCGTCGCCGACCGCCAGCACCTCGTCGACGAGCAGGATGTCCGGGTCGACGTGCACCGCGACGGCGAAGCCGAGCCGTACGTACTGGCCGGACGAGTAGTGTTTCACCTCGTCGTCGATCTTGTGGCGCAGCTCGGAGAAGTCGACGATCGAGTCGAAGAGCCGGTCGATCTCGCGCTTGGACAGGCCGAGCAGCGACGCGTTCAGGTAGACGTTGTCGCGGCCGGAGAGCTCGCCGTTGAACCCGGCACCGAGCTCGAGCAGCGAGGCGATCCGCCCGTTGACCGCCACCTCCCCGTGGGTGGGGCGCAGGATGCCGGCGAGCACCTTGAGCAGCGTCGACTTGCCGGAGCCGTTGGCCCCGGCCAGGCCCACCGTCTGCCCGCGGCCGATCTGGACGTCGATGTCGCGCAGAGCCCAGAAGTCGTCCCCGGCGGCGGCCTCCCGGCGGACGAACCGTTCCTTCAGGCTGGTCGCGCGCTTGTGGTAGGCGACGAACTTCTTGCCCACCCCGGACGCGCGGATCACGGTCGGGGAGCCCGGCGGTGGAACCTGCGCGGCGGCCCGGTCGGGCCCGTCGGGCTGCGCCGGCTGCGCGGGCGGGGCGAGTGGCGGTGACGACACTAGAGATCCTCGGCGAAGTCGGCCTGGAAGCGGCGGAACACCCGCAGCCCCAGCCACAGCATGGCCAGCGAGATGAGCCCGGCGATCGCCAGGTGCTCGAGGTAGAAGACGTACCCGGTGTCGGCGATGACCGACGCCGAGCCGTTCGCGGTCGTGTTCCCCGGTGGCGGGTCGTAGATCGCCCGCTGGAAGGTGACCACGACCACCGCCATCGGGTTCAGCAGGTACACCCAGGTCCAGTCGTTCAGCTGGTTCTGGATCAGCCCGTACGCGTAGACCATCGGGTTGATCCAGAACCAGGCCACCAGCGCGACGTCCAGCAGATGCTGGGTGTCGCGGTAGCGGACGTTGAGCGCGGCCAGCAGCACCGACAGCGCGACGGTGAACAGCAGTGCCACCACCCCCGCCGGCACCAGCAGCAGCAGCTCGGGCCCGAACAGGCTGTAGCCCAGCCCCAGGATGACCACGAACAGCACCAGCAGCTGGAGCAGGAAGTGCACGGCGGAGAAACCGACCGCGGACAGTGGGAGTACAAGCAGCGGGAAACGTACCTTCTTCACCAGGTTGGCGTTGGCCACCACCGCGCCGCACGCGGCGGAGACACTGCCCGAGAAGGCGTTCCACACCAGCAGGCCGGACATCAGATAGATGCCGAAACGGGGAATCCCCGTGTCCAGCACGACCTGGAAGACGAAGGTGTAGACGACCAGAAGGAGCAGCGGATTCGCCAGCGACCAGGCGAAACCCAGCGTGGAGCCCTTGTACTTGACCTTCAGGTCCTTGCGGACCAGGTTGCGCAGCAGCTCCCAGCGGACCCGGGTCTGCGCGCGGCTGCGGTGGTCGACGTGGCGCGCGCCGGACCGCGACGTGCGCGGGCGCTGCGCAGGGGACGGGCCGCCCTGGCCCGGCGGCGGCGACGGGGGGAGCGTGGACAGGTCAGCGACCCGCGACATGACCTTCTTCTTCCCGCGTCGGGCGTGCAATGCGGACCCGCACCGTGCTCGGCTCCTCCTCCGCCCAGCGCAACCGTCACCGGCTCGCGTCGAGTGCCGTCACCGTGTTCGGTGACGATGGCCGTAGACCGTACCGCGAAGCCACCCGGCGACGATGTCCCCAGTCCGGTGACTGCTACTCCGACGGTGGTTCATAGTATCGAGCCGTCTATCTGGCTCCGGCCGGCAGCCGCTCCACGGGTGAACCGCCATCGACAGCTGGTGGCCTCACACCGACGGGGTGCCTGGCCGGCCCAGAATGGGCGACCGGGGATCGGTCGTCCGGGGGAGGGGCGGGCAGTGTTCACCGACGTCCGGCTTCGCGAGGTCTGGTCGCATCTGGAGTCGGGCGGTGCCCAGGCCCTGACTCTCGATGTGTTCGACACCCTGTTGTGGCGCATGGTTCCCGAACCGGTGCATGCGTTCATCACCCTGGGGCACCGGTTGGCCGAGGTCGGCCAGCTGCCGTCCGGTGTCACCCCCGGGGAGTTCGCCCGACTGCGGATCTACGCGGAGCACAAGGCCCGCGACCACTCCCACGAGGTCCGGGGCACCCACGAGGTGCGGCTGGACGAGATCTGGCAGGTCCTGGTGCCGGCGCTGCCGGGCGCGGGCGGCCTCGGCGACCTGATGGACATCGAGCTCGCCGTCGAGCGCGACCTGTGCCGGGCCGACCTCGCGGTCGTCGAACTCGCCGAGCTGGCCATGACCAAGCTCGGCCTGCCGGTCTACCTGCTCTCCGACACCTACTTCTCGGCGGCCCAGCTGGAGCGCCTGCTCAGCCGCCCGGAGCTGGCCGGGGTGCCGTTCACCCAGATCTTCACCTCCTCCGACGCCGGGATCAGCAAGAGCGACGGGCTGTTCCGGCACATGCTGGCCGCCTCGAACCTGCAGCCGTCCCGCGTCGTGCACCTCGGCGACCACCCGGTCGCCGACGTCGAGAGCGCCCGCGAGCACGGGCTGGTCGCCATCCACTACCCGAAGTACTCCGGGTCGCTGAAGTCCACGATCTCGCTGGAGGGCCTGCTCACCGGCCCGGGCGACGACACCCCGCTCGACTCCGGCAACGGCGACTACGGCATGACCGCGCTGCGGGCCCGCGTGCTGCACCGGGCGGACGCCGCCGCCGTCCCGCCCGGCCTGCGCCGCTACTGGGAGTCCGGGGCGACCGTGTTCGGCCCGGTCTTCACCGGCTTCGGCGACTGGGCGGTGGAACGCACCAGGGACCACGGCGCCGACCACGTCTACTGCCTGATGCGCGAGGGCGAGTTCCTCTCCCGGCTGATCGCCGAGCCAGGCGTCGACAGCGGGGTCACCACCTCGACCCTCTGGGCGTCCCGCCAGGTGTGCGCGCTGGCGAACGTGTTCGAGGGCACCCCCGAGGAGCTGCGCGGGTTCCTCGTCCGCAGGCACGCGCCGAGCGTCGGGCAGCTGCTGCGCCAGCTCGGGGTGGCCATCGACGGCGTTGCCGGCATCTCCTCGCTGGCCGACCGGCGGCTCGACGTCCCCGGCCTGCTCGACGACACCCTCGAGGCGCTCTGTTCCGACGAACGGATCCGCAGCGAGATCGTCCTGACCGCGGCCCGGCTGCGTGACCGGTACGTCGAGTACCTCGACACGCAGCTGCCCGAGTCCGGCCGGATCGTCCTCGCCGATCTCGGCTGGGGCGGCACCATCCAGGCCCTGCTCGCCCGGCTGCTCGCCTCCACCGGGCGTGACTTCGAGGTGATCGGCCTCTACCTGGCGACGAACGCCGCCGCCGGCACGCACCGCCTCGCCGGCCTGCAGATCGAGGGGTACGCCGCCTCCGGCGGGCAGCCCGAGCTGATGGCGAACCAGCTCATGCGCAGCCCCGAGGTGCTCGAACAGCTCTGCATGCCCGACATCGGCTCGCTGGTCTCCTTCGACGACGACGGCCGCCCGGTGCTCAGCATCGACCGCACCTCGCGCACCCAGGTCGCCCAGCGGGTCGCCGTCCAGGACGGCATCCTCGCCTTCCAGCGCGAATGGCTGCGCTACCGGCGTTCGGAGACGCTGATGCCGTCGCTGTCCGAGCCCGGCGCCCGCCACGCCGCGCTGCGGATGCTCACCCGCTTCGTCGCCCGGCCCACCGCTGCCGAGGCCTCGGCGTTCGGCGCGTGGGCGCACGACGACAACTTCGGCTCCGACTCCACCGAGGGCCTGCTGCCCCCCGAACTCGTCCGCCGTATGCCCTACCTGACTCCGGCGGACCTCGAGAAGATCACCATGCAGGAGCTGTACTGGCCTGCCGGTGTCGCCGGAGTCGCGAACCGCTCGCTGGCTGTGATCAGCGGGCTGGCGGCCGCCGCCGGGGTTCCCGCCGAGGAGGTCTCCCCGGAGGCCGCCGCCGGCCCCGTCGAGGTGTACGTCGACACCGGCTCGGACTTCGTGAACGGGAACAAGGAGTCCGCGGTCACCCGCTCCGGGCGCGACGGCGGATCGATCGTCCGGCTGCGGGTCGAGGGCGTCGGTGCCCGCCGGGTGCGGATCGACCCGGCCGGCCGGCGCGGCCTGCTCCGGATCGACTGGCTGACGATCTCCTTCCACCTGCACAACGCCCCCGAGCCGTACAAGGTCACGATGACCTCGCTGGACGACCTCGCCGGCCAGCAGCTCGCGCTGCTCGGCCTGCGGCCGTTGCAGGCGAACCTGATGGAGATCGTCGGTGACGATCCGCAGATCATCTACTCGATCGACTTCGCGACGCAGCCGCAGCTCGGCGGGACGTACGCGATCGAGGTCGAGATGGCGTTCGGCTGGCTGGGGATCCGGGCCGACCCGCTCCAGGTGCGCACCGGCGACGTCGCCCGCACCGCTCTCCCCACCCGAGCCGCCCGGAAGATCCGTCGTGAGCTGGGAGGGCTTCGATGACGGCCGAGGCCGACGACCCGAACGACCACCATCCGAACGACCGCAGCCCCGACGGCGCTGGTCCGGGCGATCGCGATCGCGATCCCGGCTACCGCGGCCCGGATCGCCGTGCTCCCGGCGGCCTCGAACCCGGTGACGCCGACGGGCCGGCCGGCCGGTGGTTCCGTCCGACCCAGAATCCGTCGGAGCCGGCGCGCTCCGACTCGGTCCGTTCCGACTCGGTCCGTTCCGACTCGGCGCAGCCGGGCGAGGCGGGCCCGGGTCAGTCGACGTCCGAGGCCCTCCGCGCTGGTTCGCTCCCGTCGGTGTCTCCGCCGCCGTCCCTGTTCACCCCGCGCTCCGCCCGCCGGTCCGCGGAGACCACGCAGCCCGTCTCTCCCGCAGTGCCCGGCCGGCTCGCCCCGCCGGCACCACCCGCTCCGCCAGGACCGGCGACTCCGCCAGGACCGTCAGGACCACCAACAGGACCGCTGGCAACCCCAGCGGCGCCGGGTCGGCTCGCCCCTCCCGCGTCACCCGCGACCCCGGGCCGGCTCGCTCCGCGAGAGTCGCCCTGGACCCCGGAGCCGTCGGCTCCGCAGTCGCCGTCCGGGTACCCGGTCACCCCCGGGACCTCGGCGACCTTCGACCCGCTACAGGACCCGGTGATACCTGCCCGCGTCTTCGAGGCGGCCGTGGCCGAGCGGGAGCCCACCGACCGGACCGGGCCGGACGCCGAGACGTCCAGCAAGGTGCACGGGAGCCTCGCCGAGATCGCCGTTGACGCGTACGACGGCGGTGACCACGCGGCCGAGCCCGGTGAGATCACGGAACGGACACTCGCGCCGCTCCTGCTGCATTCGCTGACCGACCTGCGGGAGATCTGGATCCCGCTGCTCGAGGCGTCCGGCGCGCGCAGCGTCGCCGAGGTCGGCTCGGAGAGCGGCGCGACGACCTCGCTGCTGGTCAACCTGCTGCGCCGCGGCGGCGGCGGGCGCCTGGTCGTCATCGACCCCGAGCCGGGGGTTGCACCCACCTCCGGCGGCGGGCTCGACGTCGAGGTGATCCGCGGCTACAGCCCGGAGGCGCTCGACGGCCACGCCCCGACCGACGCCTACCTGATCGATGGCGACCACAACTACGCCACCGTCCGCGGCGAGCTCGAAGCCATCGGCGCCGCCGTCCGCGACTTCGACCGCGCCTACTTCCCGCTGGTGATCCTGCACGACGTCGGCTGGCCTGCCGGCCGCCGGGACCAGTACTACTCCCCGGACCGCATCCCCGAAGCCGACCGCCAGCCGAACTCGTGGGACGTCGGCGTGGAGATCGACAAGGCCGACGCGATCCCCGGGCGCGGCTTCCGCGGGATGGGCGCCTTCGCCTGGGCGCTCACCGAGGGCGGCCCTCGCAACGGCGTGCGGACGGCCGTCGAGGACTTCGCGGCGGACCATCCCGACCTGCGCTTCATCACCGTGGCGCCGGTCTTCGGCCTCGGCGTGCTGCTCGACCGGCGTGCCCCCTGGGCCCGCGGCGTCGCGGACCTGCTCGCCCCGTGGGTGTCCAACACCCTGCTCTCCCGGATGGAACGCAACCGGATCGATCTCTACCTGCGCGTCCTGGCACTGCAGGACGACGCGGTCGCCGCGGCCCGCGGCCGCCAGCGGGAATGGGCCCGCCTGGACGCCGAGCGCAGCGAGCTCGCCGCCCGCGATCTGCAGCGGCTGAACCGGATCAGCGAGCTCGAACAGGAGCTCGCGGCGGCCCGGCGGCAACCACGGCCACCCTGGGCACCGGCCTCCCCGGACGAACGAAAGATCGTCACCGCCGCCCGCATCGCCCGCGCCGCCCTGCGTTCACGCCTGGCCGATGACCCCGCCACCCGTGACCCCGGGGCTCCGGCTGGTGGCGGCCGGCCCGGCAGCGCCGCGGTCGTCCGCCTGGGCGCGGGCCTGTCCCGCTTCGTCGAGCACCGCGCGCCCGGCGGGTCCAACGGGTCCGACAGAAAGCCCACCGGCGGCGACCCGGGACGCCGGACTCCAGGGAGCTGATGGCCGACACGCCGGCGGGCGCGGGACCTGGACGAGAGCGAGGCCTGGACGAGAGCGAGGCCATGGCCGTGGACACGGAGGACTCGGGTGGCGGCACCGCGCCGGACATGAGTGGTGCCGGCAGACGCCTCGACGTCCGCGTGCTCCCGAACATCGAGATGGACACCTGGTGGTTCTGCCCGCAGGGTGATGCACTCCACCAGGCACTGCAGGATGACGCCGTTATCCCTGCCGGCGGCCCACGACCGATTCTCTGCGACTTCGGTGAGGGCGGCGTGACGCGTCCGCTACTGGCCTGGCCGAGCCTGCCCGACGACGACCGCGGGTACGACGGCGCGCCCGCCGAGCGGGTGCTGCTGACCGTGTCCCGGACGACCGCAGTCACCTTCCGGCCCGGGCGGCAGCTCGACATCTTCCCGACTTCTCGGCAGCCCCTGCCGCCGCCGGTCCCGGGCGGCACTCTCGAAAGCCCGGCCGAGACTCCCGACTGGCTGGTGCGCGCGCTGCGCCAGCACCGTCGGTCCCGCGCCGACAGTCCGATCCACCCGGCCCGGCACCGCTGGCAGTCCACGGTCCGTTCCTGCTCGGTCACGGCCGATGGCCACGAGCTGTCGTTCACGGTGAGCAGCTACCCGGACGAGGTGCTCGCCGGTTTCGACGTCGAGGAAACTCCCGAACGTGTCGCCGTCCGTGCCTGGTTGGCCTTCGGCCCGAACGGCCCGACGACCTTCGGGCGGGGCGCGTCCAGAACACTGCCTGACGGGCGGAAGGTCACCAGAATGGCCCGCAAGGGCGCCGAACGCACATGGGGCACGGTCGTCCTTCTCCAGCGACCCCTGGGAACGAGACCGGTCGTTGACGTCGCCGCCCCTGACGAGCGTGGCTCTCTGGTGGCCCGCCAGGCCTGGCACTCCGAGCGCCTGGGCTGAAGCCGCTCCGGTCCCCGCGCAACACAAGGGCAGCGCGGGCGACCGGGTTGGCGTGGCGTCTACTGGCCGAACGTGTAGCGCAGGTTCGCGTTGACGAGCTGGTTGAGACGCCTGCGCATGTGGCCGACGAGGCGTAGGAGATCGCGCGGTCGCCGGCCAGGACCGGGTGAGACCGGCTCGATCGCGCGCCGGACGGCCCTTCTCAGGGTAGCCCGGCGTTCTCCGGCGGCATCGGAGCTGTTGATCTAGACGTGTGCCTGTCTGCGTCCCGTGAGCGGGCCCACGCCGATCAGCAGACAGGCTGGTAGGGAACGTCGACGATGTCGCGTTGCCATTCGGCCCGGGTGATCTGGTTGGCCGGGTCGGCGCAGGCGCGGGCGACGAGGCCGGCGTCGTCGATGCGGGAGATCCGGGCCGAGTAGTCGTCGCTGATGGTCACCAGTGACGTGCCGTCCGGGGTGAACTCGACGCCCTGGACCCAGTCGCCGTGGCCGGAGATCCGCCCGGCGGCTGTCGCCTGGCCGGGGGTGGTCAGGTCCCACAGGTGGGTGGTGGTGTCCCAGCCCGCGGTGGCCAGGGTGCGGCCGTCCGGGCTGTAGGCGAGGTCGAAGACCCACTTCTCGTCGGCGCGAATCGACGTGGTCGCGCGGGGCCTGGCGGGGTCGGTCACGTCCCAGAGTTTCACCAGCCCGTCGTAGGCGCCGGTGGCGAGTTGCCGCCCGTCCGGGCTGAAGGCCAACGCCCAGACGTAGTCCGTGTGGGCGGTGATGGCGGCGAGCGGACGCGGCCGGCGGGGGTTGGTGATGTCCCAGAGCCGGGCGGTGCGGTCGGTGCTGGCGGTGGCCAGCAGCTTCCCGTCCGGGCTGAATGCGACCTCGTTGACCCAGCTGGTGTGCCGGTCGAGGACGGCGAGCTCGGTCGGCTCGGTCGGAGTGCTGACGTCCCACAGCCGGGCGGTGTTGTCATAGCCCGAGGTGGCCAGCATCCCCCCGTCGGGGGAGAACTCGGCGTCGAGGACATAGCCGTTGTGACCCAGCAGAACGGAGAGCTGCCGTGGCTGGGCCAGGTCGCTGATGTCCCACAGACGCACGGTGCGGTCGTAGCTGGCGGTCGCGAGCAGCTTTCCGTCCGGGCTGAACGTCGCGTCGAGCACCCAGCCGGTGTGCGCGGTGATGGTGGAGAGCTTCGCGGGACGCGTGCGGTCGGTGACGTCCCACAGTTGCACCAGGTTGTCGGTGGCGCCGGTGGCGACGGTGCGCCCGTCCAGGCTGACTCCCAGGCCGAGGACGGAGGAACTGTGCCCGCTCAGCACGCTCGCGGTGGCGGGGGAGAAGGACGTCCGCAGGCTCGCGCGGGCCTCCGGCACCGGGCTGATCCGGAACGCCGCCAGGCTGAGGCGTGCGGCGCGTTCGGAGTCCGAGTCGCGGATCGCCTCGGCCGTGGACACGACACGACCAGCCACCTCCTCCCGTGTCTTCTCGTCGCTCCCGCCACCGGTGAAGGCCAGCGGGACGAGGGCGGCGATCAGCAGCAGCGCGAGGACCGGCGCGGCGAAGAGCGCGATCCGGCGGCGCGCCGTCGGCGTGAGGAACCGGGTGACACCCGTGCCGCCGCGGCCCGCGTCACCATGACTCCCGCTCCCGCCGGTGGCTGTCGGGTGCCGGGGACCGGTGGCGAGGTCGTGCTCAGGAGCGGGCTGCGCCGGCACATCAGCGAGTGAGCGTGCCGACGGGGTACCGGTACCGGCCGGTCCGCCCGGCGTTCCGACGGATCCCGGCAGATCGGCAGTGGCACCGGGCGGGCCACTGAGCGCGCCGCTCGCGTCACCGCCGGCACCAGACGGGGCGTCAGAACCAGACGGGCTGCCGGTGCGAGACGGGCTGTCGGTGCGAGACGAGCTGGCGGCGTGAGGTGGGACGTCGCCAGCGCCCGGCTGGCCGCCCGGTGTGCCGCGCGGGCGGCTGATCGTGCCCGCGGCATCGTCGTCGGCGGCACCCGCTCCGCCGCCGGCGGCCGAAGCGGTTCCGGGGGTACCTGTCCCACTGGCGGCGGCTGGCGGGCTGCTCGTCCGGATCACCGCGGAGATCGCGGGATCGGGATGGGTCGCCGGGCCGGTACTGACCAGGCGCAGGAACAGCTCCTGCGCGGTCGGGCGGTCGGCGGGGTCCTTGCGCATCGCCTGCTCGACGATGGGCCGCAGCGTCGGGTTGAGCCCGTCCAGCAGCGGCTCGCGGTGGACGACCCGGTAGAGCTGCACCGGCGTCGGCCCGTCGCCGAACGGGAACGAGCCGGTGCCGGCGTAGGTGACCAGACCACCCCAGGCGAAGATGTCGGCCGCGGCGGTCACCGGCTCGCCGTTGGCCTGCTCGGGGGCCATGAACGCCGGCGTGCCGATGCGCTGGATCTCCTGGCTGAGCATGGTCTGGGCGTCCAGGGCGCGGGCGATACCAAAATCGATCACTCGGGGCCCGAGGGTGGAGAGCAGCACGTTGGACGGCTTGAGATCCCGGTGGACGAGCCCGGCGCCGTGGATCGCGGTGAGCGCCGCGGCGACGCTGACCGCCACCCGCTCCAGGTCGGCCGAGCGCAGCGGGCCCTCGACGTTCACCGCCTGCGCCAGGGTGAGCCCGTCGACGTACTCGGTCACCAGGTACGGCTGCCCGTCGGGCGGGTCGACGACGTCGAGGACCTCGGCCGTGCAGAAGCGCGCGACCCGCCGGGCGATGTCAGCCTCGCGGTGGAAGCGTGCCCGGAACTCGGGCATGCGGGCCAGATCGGCCCGGATCACCTTGACGGCGACGAGCCGGTCGTCGGGGTCGCGGCCCAGGTAGACGGTGCCCATTCCGCCCTCGCCGAGGCGGCCGATCAGCGTGTAATGGCCGAGACGGCCCGGGTCACCGGGGCCGAGTGGCGTTGTCATCCGTGCTGCGGCGGTCAACGAGGGCCCGGTCGAGTCCGCAGGCGGTGTGGTTTCCCAGTCCCGCTTTCGGCGCACGGCTTCCCCCGAACCGAGATGACGTTACCGGGAGCCTACGTGAGCGGTCCACGGCCTGCTTTCAGTGTGACGGCACGGGGCTGGTGGTGCTCGGCGGCTTCCCTTTTGCTGTGGTGGGTGCTGACGTGACCGTCGCGGACCCGGACCGGAACGGGTCGGAAGGCCCGCGCTCGTCAGGCCCCGACCGTGACGGCGCGGATTTCGGTGCTGTCGAGCCACTGGGTACCGAGTCGGTTCGCGGCGGTTCCGCCGGCACCGGTTCCGCTGTCCCGGAGCCTTTCCCGGGGGTCGGCTGGGAGGTCGGCTGGGAGGCCGGCGGCGCCGCATGATCAGCAGCGGGATCCTCGACAGTGAGCCGCCCGGGGACCCAGATGTCCGGCCCGGGCGGCCACCCGGTCGGGTCCTGGAACGGCGGTGGTTCGGGCTGGTCCTGCCCGTCGCCCAGCACCGCCGTCCACACACAGGCGAGGAGGACCAGGACGGCCAGGGCCACCCCGGTCCACACGGTCGCGACAGCGGCGGACGGCGGCCACGGCGACCAGGCCGTCATCGCCTCCCAGGCGTCGCCGAGATCGCCACCGGCAGGTTTCCAGAAATGTGTGAGAACTGTCCGGACGGACCACCACTGAAAAATAGCGGCGGCGGCGAGGAACAGAACGGGAAAGTACCGTGAGACACGCCGGCCGAAGGCAGCCGCGCCCATGCCGACCCCGATTGCCAGGGCCGTCACACCCCCGTACAGATACCGCCCCGAAATTCCGCTCACGTGGCCGTGGTCGGTAAAGGCCAGTGCGGACTGCAGGGTCATCAGCCCGAAAAGGCCGATGGTGGGCCAGAGCAGGAACAGGAGATTCACCCTGGTGCGGCCGTCGCGGCCGCGGAAGACGGCCACCGCGAACAGGGCGATCAGGACGAGGCTGGCGACCGCGACGGCCGTCATCGGCAGGTCCGTCTCGAACCAGCCGAACGAGCCCCACCAGCGCCGCGCCGTCCCGTTGACCAGGATGTCGAGGTAGGCGCCCCAGTCGTCGCCGAGGTAGTCACCGGGCGGGAAGCCGGGCGTCTCGGGCTGGAACGTGTGGTAGCGGACGAGGTTGACGACCCACCACCAGCCCCCGAAGGCGATCATGATGATGCCCCCGAGCAGCAGCTGGCGCCACGGGAACCGGGTGGCGCCCGGCAGCACGGTCATCAGCCCGGTGTCGGCGAGCAGGAACGGAGCGTCCCGGTCCCGGTCCTGGCCCGCCGCCGCATCCCGGCCGGAGCTCTCCCCTCGGCCAGCTCTCGTTCCCCGCTCGGAGAACGCCGGGCTTCGGGCGCCGGCCGGCGCGTCCCGGCGGGCGCGCCGCCAGGCGACCAGGTAGGCGAGCGCGGCCATCGGGACCAGCACGATCCCGAGGGACTTCGACAGCAGCGCGAGCCCGATGAACAGGCCGGCCCAGGCGGCGGTGCGCAGCGAGGTGTCACCGCGCAGCACGTAGATGATCGTGACGGTCGCCAGCCCCGCGGTGAGGGCGAGCAGGTTGTCGTTGTTGACACTGGACCCGATGTGGCTGAGCTGGGGGATCGCCAGCGGCAGCAGCGCCGCGCAGGTGGCCGCGATGCGGTTCCCGCCGCTGAGTCGGTGCGCACCGGCCCAGGCGAGGAGCGGGAGCCACATCATCATCAGGGCGCTCATCAGCCGCAGCGTGCCGATGGTGACATCCCAGCGCAGGTCGTCACCGCCACCGGGAAGCACCGACAGCGCCGCGGCGCCGACCAGGTAGTACAGCGGCGGGTGCTGGACGAGCTGCTGGATGTCGCCGGGCGGCTGCGCCTGACCGTCGGCCTGCCGGGTGTCACCCAGCTCGTCCCAGGTCGGGCGGTCGTCGGGGGGGACGGCGTCGGCCTGGCTGATCGGCGCGAAGTCCAGCTCGTAGGGCGTCGCCGCCGAGCCGTACGGCGAGGCCGCGATCGCGCCGACCCCGTCCGGGCGGACGAAGGCGTTCCCCGGATGCGGCCACCCGGCTCCCTGGACGAAGCGCATGACGGCGTCGACCTGGTTCGGCTCGTCCGGTGCGTGGTACTGCGGCACCAGCACCGACCAGCTGGCGAGCAGCGCGCCGAACAGCGCGGTGATCAGCCAGATCGGCAGCGGGACGGAACGCAGCAGCCGCAGCGGGCGCAGGCGCGTCGCACCGTCCACACCCGAGCCACCAGCGTGACCGGTCACGGGCCGTGCCAGGGACCCCGACGGCACCGGGGCGACAGGTGACGGGGCCACGGACTCAGCGCCAGTAGTCGATGTGCCCGACGACCTTCGCCGGTGAGCCGGCGACGATCGCCTTCGCGGGGACGTCCCGGGTCACGACCGAGCCGGCCGCGACCACGGCGCTCTCCCCGACCGTGACGCCCTTGAGAACGATCGCGCCGGCGCCGATCCAGGCCCGGTCCTCGAGGACGATCGGCCCGCTCATGGGCTGCTCCACCCCGTCGACGACCATCGGGTGGAAATCGTTGTCGAGAAGTTGCGTGTCCCAGGAGACATTGCAGTAGGCGCCGATCGAGACGCGCTCGCGCACCAGGATCTTCGCGAATCCGTTGATGTTCGCGAAGGGGCCGAGTTCGAGCACGCCGGAGTCGACCACGACCCGAATCCCGCGCTGCAGCGAGACGACCCCCTCGCAGCGGATCCGGCCCTCGGGATGGACCCGCACTATCGAGACGTCGTGCTTCGAGGTCAGCCCGAACGATGCGAGCCCGACCCGTAGTGCGGCGCCGTCGGCGAACTCGATCCGCTCACGGCCTTCGATCACCGTGCGCGAACCGGTCCAGATCGGCTGCCGGTGGGCGAGCGGGTACCTCAACCCGGCCACGAACGAGCGCGCCGAGGTCTCCTGTGCCGCCCGCAGGGCCCGCACATGACGCACATACTCGCGTAGATCACCTCTGAACGTCCCCACAGGCCGTAACAGTAGGCCCGCCCCGGCGGTGACCGGAGTTCGGCCCCCGTCCCGGGCCGTGTCACCCTGGTGAGCGGACTGCCTGCGAGCTGCCGGGGACGGAACGCGGGCGCGCGACGACTACCGGGAGCAACAGCGACGTGAGTGTCAGTGCCATCCTTCCAGCCGATCACCAGGCCAGCCTGGAGGTCGAGGCACCGCCCTACGTGACGGTGGTGCTCCCCTGCTACAACGAGCAGGATCATGTCGTCCTGGAGCTTGAGCGCATCAGCGCGGCCATGGATGCCAGCGGCTACAGCTACGAGCTTCTCGTGATCGACGACAAGTCGACCGACAACACGCTCGCGGTGCTGCGTGATGTCGCCGGGAGGTTCCCGCACATGCGGCTGATGCCGTTCCGCCGTAACGGCGGGTCGGGCACCGCGCGCCGCATCGGCACCCAGGAGGCGCGCGGAAAGATCGTCGTCTGGACCGACGCGGACATGACGTACCCGAACGAGCGGATTCCGGAGTTCGTCCGGTACCTGGACGACAATCTCGACGTCGATCAGGTCGTCGGCGCCCGGACCTCCGAGGAGGGCACCCACAAATGGGCGCGGGTGCCCGCGAAGTGGCTCATCCGGATGATCGCGCAGCGGCTTTCCGGGACGAAGATTCCTGATCTCAACTCCGGCCTGCGTGCCTTCCGGCGGGACGTCTCCCTGCCCTACCTGAGGCTGCTTCCGCCCGGGTTCTCCTGCGTCACGACGATCACCATGGCGTTCCTGTCCAATCAGCACCCGGTGGACTACCTGCCGATCGGTTACGCCAAGCGGTCCGGCACGTCGAAGTTCCACCCGTTCCGCGACGCGCGCCGGTACATCCTGCAGGTGCTGCGGATGGTCATGTACTTCGACCCGCTCAAGGTCCTGATGCCGGTCGCGCTGTGGATCATGGCGCTCGGCTTCGTGAAACTGATCGCGGACGTCATCCGCTACGACTTCCGGGTCACCACCTCGACGCTGCTCGCGATTCTGGTCGGTTTCCAGATCGTGGTCCTCGCGTTGATCGGCGATCTGGTCGCCCGATCACGCAGCGACACCTGAACCGGCCATGCGCATCGCGGTCATCGGGCCCACGCACCCGTACAAGGGCGGGATCGCCCAGCACACCACCGAACTGGCGCACCGCCTGACGGCGCGTGGTCACGACGTGCGGATCGAGTCCTGGTCCCACCAGTACCCGGCGCGGCTCTACCCGGGGCAGCAGCGCGTCGACACCCCGGAGGGGACGCCGTTCGCCGCCACCGCCTACCCGCTGTCCTGGCGCCGCCCCGACAGCTGGTTCCGCCTGGGCCGCCGGCTGCGCCGCCGCGGTCCCGGTCCCGGCTCCGGTCCCGGCTCCGGCTCCGGCTCCGGTCCGGCGGTGGACCTGGTCGTGCTGGTGGTCGTCACCCCGATCCAGGCACCCGCCTACCTCGGGATCCTGGCCGGGCTGCGCGGGGGGCCCGCAGTGCTCGCGCTGTGCCACAACGTGCTGCCCCACGAGCGCCGCTCGGTCGACGAGCCGCTGATCTCCGCCGTGCTGCGCCGCTGCTCTGCCGTCCTGGTGCACACCGAGGCCCAGGCGGAGCTCGCCGGCCGGCTTACCGGCGTCCCCGTGCGGGTCGCGGAGATGGCCCCGCACCTGTGGCGCCCGTCCGCCGCCGGCAGCGCCGCCGCTTCCGTGGGCCTCCAGGCCGACGCGTCGGCCGCTGCCTCCGGTGGCGAGGCGAATCCGGCCCACCGGCTGCTCTTCTTCGGACTGGTTCGGCCGTACAAGGGCCTCGACGTGCTGCTGCGCGCGCTTGCGCAGGGGCCGGCGGAAGTCGGGCTGACCGTGGCGGGGGAGTTCTGGGGCGGGGTGGAGGCGACCCGCGACCTGGTGGCGGAGCTGGGCCTGGCGGAGCGGGTCGAGCTGCGTCCCGGCTACGTGCCGGCCGAGGACGTCCCGGGGCTGTTCGCCGCCGCCGACGTGCTGGTGCTGCCCTACCGGGCCGGCACGGCCTCGCAGAACGTCGACCTCGCGCACATGCACGGCCGGCCCGTCGTCGCGACGAGCGTCGGGACGCTCACCACCTCGGTCCGGGACGGGGTCGACGGCCTGCTCGTCCCGCCGGACGATCCGGCGGCGCTCGCCGCGGCGCTGCGGCGGCTGTACGAGCCCGGTGTCCTCGCCGCGCTGCGGGCGAAGGTGAGCCCGCCTGACACCGACGTCGCCTGGGAGCGCTACCTCGACGCCGTGCTGGCGACGTCCTGACGGCAAACTGTGCGCCATGAGTCCCCTACGTGACGATGCCCTTGCCTACGCCGGCCACCAGGTGCATGTCATGCGTCGCCGCGAGGTCGGGACGCTGCTGTCCTGGGCGGGCGACCTGAACGGCCGGACCATGCTCGACGTCGCGGGCGGTGACGGCTACTGGGCCGGCCAGGCGATCCGCCGCGGCGCCCGGGCGGTGAGCCTGGACCTCGCCCGGCACAAGCTGGCCTTCGGTAGCCGTCTGAAGCACCGCCCCGGCCTGGTCGAGGGCGACGCGCTGCGCCTGCCCTTCGCGCCCGCCACGTTCGACGTGGTCATGTCCGTCTGCGCGATCGAGCACTTCGACGACGGCCCGGCCGCGCTGGCCGAGATGGCGCGGGTACTGCGTCCCGGCGGCGATCTGGTGATGTCCGCCGACGCGCTGACCCGGGCCGAGCGCTGGCCCGACCTGTTCGCCCGGCACCGGGAGAAGTACCACGTCCAGCACACGTATCCGGGGGAGCGGCTGGTGAAGCTGCTGGACACGGCCGGGCTGGAGGTCGTCCGCCAGACGTACATGTTCCGGTCGGAGCGGGCGGAGCGGCTCTACCTCGGCCTGTCGGCCAAGGGCGGCCGGGTCGGCTGGAACGCGGCCGCGGCGCTCTCCCCGCTGGTCGCGCTGTCCGACCGCCGGACTCCCGACACCACCGGCAGCGTGGTGCTGACGCACGCCCGGCGGCGGCAGCCATGAGCGCGCCGCCCGCGCAGAAGGTACTGGCCGCGTTCCTCACCGTCCTGCTGTTCGCGCTGATCGTCTTCGGGCTCGGCGCGGCCTTCGACCAGTTCGGCCACCGCGGCTGGGGCCACGTGGTGGGCATCGGCTGCTGCGTGGTCATGGTCGTGGCGGGCGTCGCCACCAGCCGCCGGGACCAGTAGCGCCCGGCGCCAGTCGCGCGGGGTGGCGACGGCCAGGCCGGCCGGGCACGGGACACTGGCCCGCGTGCGGATCGGATTCCTGGTCGAACAGCTGCTTGCGCCGGTGCCGGGAGGCACCGGCCGGTACTCCGCCGAGCTCGCCGCCGCCCTGGCCCGCGCCGCGCGGCCGGGGGACGGCGTCGTCGGGTGGTGCGCGTGGCGGCGCGACCCCGCCGCGGCCGCCGTGGCGGGTGTCCTCGGGCCGCTGCGCCTGGGCCTGCCGCGCCGGGCGCTCGCCGCGGCCTGGGCGCGCGATGTGGGCCCCGTCCCGACCGGGGTGGACGTCGTCCACGCCCCGACGCTCCTCGTGCCCCCGCATCACCTCCTGGCCCGCCGGGGCCTGCCGCACCGGGTGCCGGGTGCCGGTCGGGGCCGGGGCCGGCGGCGCCTGGTGGTCACGCTGCACGACGCGGTGCCCTGGACCCACCCGGAGACCCTGACCCCGCACGGCGTGCGCTGGCACCGCGCGATGGGGGAGCGCGCCGCCCGGCACGCGGACGCGGTGATCGTCCCGACGAACGCCGTCGCGGCCGAGGCCCGCCGGCACCTGCCGATCGACCCGGAACGGCTGCACGTGATCGGGGAGGGGGTCGCCGAGGCGGTGCTGCGGGTGCCGGCGGACGCCGAGAGCAGGGCCGCCCGCCTGGGCCTGCCCGAACGGGGCTACCTGCTCACGCTGGCGACCATGGAGCCCCGTAAGGGCCTCGACACCGCGCTGGCGGCGATCCAGCATCCGGCGGCGCCGGACCTTCCCCTGGTGCACGTCGGTGCGGCCGGCTGGGGTGATCTCGGCGCTGGGACCGCGGGCACGGGTGGTTTCGCCGATCTTGCCGCTTCCGGACGGTTCCGTGGTCTCGGGCGGATCAGTGATGAAGATCTCGCGGTCGTGCTCTCCCGGGCGACCGTGCTGCTCGCACCGAGTCGGTCGGAGGGATTCGGGCTGCCGGTCATCGAGGCCATGGCCCACGGGGTGCCCGTGGTCGTGTCGGACACGCCGGCTCTGGTCGAGGTTGCCGGGGACGCCGCACTGGTGGCCCGGATCGGTGATCCGGCCGGCTTTGCCGAGGCGCTGGCGCGTATCGTCCAGAATCCCCGGCTACACAGTCGTTTGTCGCGTTCAGGTCCGGTCCGTGCGGCGGGATATACCTGGAATGGGGCGGCGCGATCGTGCTGGGAGCTCTACCGTCGAATCAGCGGCTCCCCTGCCGTGTCCGTCGCGGACGACGGGCGGGCGTAGTGTTGCCCCCGTTGAGAAGCAAGCGGCCACACTGAATCAGGCGGCACGTCTCGGAAGGAGCGCCGTGGGACCCCGGGTGCTCGTTGATGCGACTTCGGTCCCGGCTGACCGCGGTGGCGTCGGGCGGTATGTCGACGGGCTCGTCGCCGCCCTGGGCGCGGCCGGCGCCGACATGGCGCTGGTATGTCAGCGATCGGACGAGGAACGCTACAGTCGGATGGCGCCGCAGGCGACCGTCCTGTCGGGCCCGGCGGCCATCGCCCATCGGCCGGCGCGGCTGGCGTGGGAACAGACCGGGCTTCCGCTGGTGGCGGAGCAGGTGAATGCCGAGGTCATCCACTCGCCGCACTACACGATGCCGCTGCGGGCGCAACGGCCGGTATGCGTGACAATCCATGACGTCACGTTCTTCACCGAGCCGGAGATGCACACGGCGGTGAAGGGAACCTTCTTCCGGTCGGCGATGCGAACGGCGGTGCGCCGGGCGAACCGCATCATCGTCCCGTCCAAGGCGACCCGTGACGAACTCGTCCGCGTCCTGGAAGGCGACCCGACCACCACCGATGTCGCCTATCACGGCGTCGACACCAGCACGTTCCACCCTCCGACGGAGGAGGACCGGCGGCGGGTGCGGCTGCGGCTCGGCCTCGGCAACACCCGTTATGTGGCCTTCCTGGGCATGCTGGAGCCGCGGAAGAACGTCCCGAACCTCATCCGTGGCTGGGCGGAGGCGGTGCACTGGCGGGACGAGCCGCCGGCCCTCGTGCTCGCGGGCGGCTCCGGCTGGGACGACGACGTCGACGCGGCCGTGGCCTCGGTGCCGAGCCACCTGCGCGTGATCCGGCCGGGTTACCTGCGCTTCTCCGACCTGCCCGGCTACCTGGGCGGCTCCGAGCTGGTGGCCTACCCCTCGCACGGTGAGGGCTTCGGCCTGCCGGTGCTGGAGGCGATGGCCTGCGGCGCGCCGGTTCTGACCACGCCGCGGCTGTCGCTGCCGGAGGTGGGTGGCGACGCGGTCGCCTACACCCAGCCGGACTGCGACGCCATCGCCCGCGAGATGGGTGCTCTGCTCGACGACGCGGAGCGCCGCGCGCAGCTGGCCTCGGCCGGCCTGGCCCGCTCCCACGAGTTCACCTGGGCCGCTTCGGCCGAGGCTCACCTGGCCAGCTATGCCCGTGCGGTGGCCGACGCCTGAGGCGCGCTACGGTCTTCCGGTGGAGAAGCCGGAGATCCGGGTCGTCGTCGTCACCTTCCGGTCCGGAGAGGTCATTGGCACCTTTCTGGACACGTTGGCGAAGTCGACCACCCGCCCCTACGAGGTCGTGGTGGTCGACAACTCGCCGCAGGTGGATGTCGGCACCCGCGCCGCGGGTGAGCGCCCGGAGGTAACCCTGCTGTGCCCGGGCCGCAACCTCGGGTACGGTGCCGGTGCCAACCGCGGCGCGGCCGGTGCCTCGGCCCCGTGGCTGCTCGTCGCCAACGCCGACATCGCCCTGTCGCCCGGGAGCCTGGACGAGCTGATCGCGGCTGCGGACCGCTGGCCGGGCGGTGGCGCCTTCGGCCCCGGCATCACCAATCCGGACGGGGCGCTCTACCCGTCCGCCCGTGACCTGCCGTCGCTGGGGCGCGGCATCGGCCACGCGCTCTTCGGCTGGTGCTGGCCGACCAACCCCTGGACCGCGTCGTACCGCCGCGAGCGTGGCGCGCCCCGGGAGATGACCGCCGGCTGGCTCTCCGGTTCCTGCCAGCTGCTGCGCCGCGACGTGTTCGAGTCCGTCGGCGGCTTCGACGAGTCGTACTTCATGTTCATGGAGGACGTCGACCTGGGCCGGCGCATCGGGCTGACCGGCCGGCAGCTGGTCTACGTCCCGTCGGCCGTGGTCGAGCACCTGGGCGGGCACTCGACCAAGCGGTCGTCGCGCCGGATGGTCGTCGCCCACCACCGAAGCATGATCCGTTACCTGAGTCGTCAGTACCCCGGCCCCGGTTACCTGCCGCTGCGGGCCGCGCTGGCGGTCGGCCTCGGCGCACGGCTGCTGCTGGCACTCGCCTTCGCCCGGGACAGCGCCGGAGCGAAGGCCACCCGGTCCGCCGAACTGCTCACCTCGGCGAGCCGTCGGCACTGAAACACGCACGGCACCAACGGCATCGCCGGTGACGCCGGTGACGCCGGTGACGCCGGGGGCGGCGCCGGGCGGTGAGGGCATCCATCGCCCGGCCGCTCACCCAAATATCGGAGATCCGTCACCAAAAGTGAACGGTTTATAAGTCGTGCGTGTGCGGCTTGTGGCCTCTTGTTGAGGGGCACGACTTCCCGGACAGGTGTGCGCAACTGGTCTCACCTGCTCTGCGACACTGACGAATCATGGACGCAGTGATGCTGGTCGGCGGGCAGGGAACCCGTCTCCGCCCGTTGACGATGTCGGCGCCGAAGCCGATGTTGCCGGTCGCCGGCGTGCCGGTGACGGCCCACATGCTCGCCCGTGCCCGCGACGCGGGAATTACTCGGGTGGTACTCGCCACCTCCTACCGGGCGGAGGTCTTCGAGGAGTACTTCGGCGACGGCTCCCGCCACGGCCTGGAACTCGAATACGTCACCGAAACCGAACCGCTGGGCACTGGTGGGGCCATCCGCAACGTCGCGGAGCGCCTGCACGCCGGCACTGACGAACCCGTGGTCATCTTCAACGGCGACATCCTCTCCGGTCTCGACATCCGTGCCCTCGTCGGCCGGCATACCAGCTCCGGAGCAGCCGTCACGCTGCATCTGACGCGGGTGGACGACCCCCGGGCGTTCGGCGTCGTCCCGACGGACGGCGACGGCCGGGTGACCGCCTTCCTGGAGAAGACCCCCGACCCACCCACCAACCTCATCAACGCCGGCTGCTACGTGTTCAGCCGGTCCGTCATCGATTCCATTCCCGCCGGCCGCCCCGTGTCGGTCGAGCGGGAGACCTTCCCCTCGCTGCTCTCCTCCGGGGTGCCCGTCGTCGGTTACCCGGACGACACCTACTGGCTCGACCTGGGGACGCCGGCGGCGTTCGTCCGCGGTTCGCGGGACCTGGTCACCGGGCGGATGACATCCTCGGCGCTGCCCGGGCCGGTCGGTGACCGGCTGGTGCTGCCCGGCTCCACGATCGCCACCGACGCGAAGATCGGCGGCGGCTCGACGATCGGCGCGGGCGCCACGGTCGGCACCGGCGCCCGCATCGACGGCTCGGTCCTGTTCGACCGGGCGTCCGTCGGCGCGGGCGCCTACATCCGCGACAGCGTCGTCGGGCGCGACGCGGTGATCGGCAACGGTGTCGTCCTGGAGAACGTGGTCATCGGGGACGAGGCCGTGATCGAACCGGGCAACGAGCTGCGTGCCGGTGCCCGGGTGTTCCCGGGCGCGGTCCTGCAGGCCGGGGCCGTCCGCTTCAGCTCCGACCGCGCCTGATCGGCGCCTGACCCCACCCACGACCCCCGCCCTGCCGGGGCAGGCCCGCCGTTCGGGCCGGCCCCGGCAGAGCCGGAGGGTCAGGGCGGTCCGGTGGGCTGGTCGACCGCGGACCAGGCGATCTCGACGCACGTCTGGTTGTCCTCGACGTCCGTGCTGATGGTGAGGATCTCCGCGTGCCCCACCTCGCCGCCGGCGGCGAGGTGGGGCGCCGGCGCGGTGCCGGCCGGGCAGACCGCCGCTCGGTAGGTGAGGAACAGCTGCCCGCCGGCCGGTTCGCCGATCAGGGTCAGCACCGCCCCGCCCGTCCCCGCGGCGGAGGCGTCCCACAGCATTCCGGGCAGCACCTCGGCGAGCCGCTCGTAGACCGCCGGCGGGATGTGCCGCGGCTCGCCGACGACCCGGACCTCCACCTCCAGCCCGTGTGCCCGGGCGCCGACGACAGCCGGCGCGAGCTCGCCCAGCGCGCCCGCGGCGCCCGCGGCGCCCAGGACGAGCGTCCGGCGGATCGCTGCGGCGTGCCGGGCACAGCGGTCCCGCACTGCCTGGTCCCGCGGGTCGAGCAGCCCGTCGGCGACCGCTTCCAGCATCGGCAGCACCTCCTGCTGGATCGTGGCGAGACCGCGTTCCCGGTCGGCCCGCACCGCCCGTTCGGACTGCTCGAGCGCGGCACGGGCGGTCTCCTCCTCGAGGGCCCGGGCCACCTGGTCGGCCGTGCGTCGCAGCACCGGCCCGCCCATCGCCACCATGATCTGCAAGGCGACCTGACCGTTCGTCGCGGCCAGGAGCTGGGCGAGGGCCAGCGGCCCGGTACCACCGGAGCCGGCGCCAGTGGCGGGCCCGCCGCCGGCGTCCGCTGCGGTCAGCACCAGCACGCCGAGCACGGCGACCGTGGCGGCGATCGCCACCAGCCAGGCGGCGAACAGGCGCGACACCGCGACGAGCGCCAGCAGCACCGGCAGCACGAGCACGGGCCAGGTGTTGATCCGGCTGGGCGGGCCGCCCGTGGACGTCCCGGGCCAGGTCGGCACGGTGCCGAGCCCGACCACAACAGTGATCACCAGGCCCAGCGCGACGAGGACGAGGGCCTCGTGGCGGCGCAGCGGGCGGCGGCGCGACATCCCGGCCGCGACCGCGACGAGCAGGGCCATCCCGCACCAGCAGCCCACGGAGAGGACCACCGACCGGGAACTCGGCAGGGTCGCGACCAGCACGACGGCGGTGCAGCCGAACCAGACCGCCGCCGCGACCGAGACCGTGCGGCGCAGCCCCGCCGCGTAGGAGTCCCGCAGCTCGGCGGCGGAGGTACCGGAAGGCACCCAGCCGGGTGATGGGGCCGCCCGCCCGACCGGTTCCGCGCCCGCGCCCGGCCTGTCCGGCCTGTCCGGGCCGTCCGGCCCGCCGTGTCCGCCTGGCCCGACCTGCCCGGCGGGCTCCGCCCTCGCCGGCGGTGCGGGCGGCTCGGCACGCCCGGCGGACGCGGCCTGACTGGCCCCGGCGGGGGTCCAGGCCAGCTCGGCAGTGGTGCCCCGACCGGGCTCCGAACGGATGGTGGCCTGCCCGCCGACCTCGGCCAGCCGGGCATGGACCGACCGGGCCAGGCCCAGCCGGTCCGCGGGAACATCCTGAGCGAGAAACCCCCGGCCCTCGTCCGCGACGATGACTCGCACCCCGCGACCGGGACCCACGGTGACGGCGAGCGTGGCCTGGTTCGTCCCGGCATGCCGGTGGACGTTGGCGAGCAGCTCCTGCGCCGCCCCGGCCAGCGCGCGGACGACCTCCGCCGGCAGGTCCGTCGCGGCCAGCGGCGGGACGTCCACCCGCAGGCCTCGAGACCGCGCGACAGCGACCACCCGGAGCATCGGCCCGGTCAGGTCACGGGTGGCGGCGGCGGTGCCGTCGAGCATGGTGCGGACGGCGTCGATCGCGTAGCGGCACTGCTCGGCGGTGAGCACGGTCCCGGGGCGGTCCCGGACGCCGCCACCCCATGCGATACCGGTGAGCGTGTTCAGGACGGTGTCGTGCAGCATCCGTTCCCGCTCGCGCCGGTCCCGCCGGCGGGCCGCGGTGACGTCTGCCGCCTGCCGCTCGGCCGCGGCGGTGCCGAGCCTCGTGTCGGCGTCGGTCGCGATCACGCCCAGCCGCACGATCGCGACCCGGAAGAGGGTGGCGATGCCCACCAGCAGCACGGCAGAGATCAGAGCCCGCACCAGCGGGGTCTGGTTGGCCCCGGTGGCCTCGCCGTCCAGAGTCACCTGGGCGGCGGCCCCACCGGTGAGGAACGCGGTGACCAGCAGCACGACCACCCCGGTGAACGCCCGGCGGCGGCAAGCCCAGGCCGCGACCACCGCGGCGTGGGTGGAGGCGGAGAACACCCAGGTACCGGTGCCTCCGGTCGACTGCGCCGGCAGACACAGCGCCGCTCCCGCGCCGACCGCGGCGGCGAGCAGCACGTTGCCGGCCACCAGCAGCCGGGGCAGCCGTCCGAGGGCGAGAACGACCAGGGCGAAGACCACACCCCAGACCGCCATGGCGACCGCTGGGGCGAGGCCGGCCGGATGGATGGTGTACCAGGAACGCCAGACGACCACATAGCCCACGAGATAGGCGACATGCAGGATCCGGAGCGCGGCGAAGGCCCGCACCGCCACTGTGCCCAGGGCCTGGTGGGCAGTCGTCGCCACGAGCACAGTGTGGCCTCCGCCTTGCCCCTTGCGGGTGGGTTTCGGTACCTCGGTACCTCGATCCGGAGGCGCTCGGGTCAGGCGTTCTGGTCAGGCGCCGCCGGCCGGTGTGGGTGTCGCGGTCGGCGTGCCGGACGGTGTCGCGCCGGCCGGGGTACTGGTGCTGGAAGCGGGTGCGCTGCTGGTCGGGCTGCTGGTCTGGGTCGTGCTGGTGGCGGGAGTGGTGGTGGGCGGCGCCGTGCTGGCCGGCGGCCGGCTTGACGGTGCCGTGCTGGGGGTGGTCGGCGACCCCGGCGGCGTGCTGGCTGGCGGAGGGGTGGTGGTCGGCGTCGTGGGCGGGGTCGTCCTGGGCGGGACCGTGGCGGGCGGGGTGGTGGCCGGCGGCGTTGTGCTCGGCGGCGTCGTGCCCGGTGGCGTTGTGCTGGGCGGTGGTGTGCCGGCCGGGGTCGCCGGCGCTGGCGTGAGCGGCACCGGCGAGATCGGTGTCAGGCCGGTCGGCGCGGCGGCGAAGGCGCGGGATGGCACGTTGCTGATCCGGACCCGCAGCTGCGCCGGGCAGTGCGAGTCCGCCGGGCTGATCGTCAGCGTCACGAGGACGGCGTCCTCGGGCAACGCCGCGGCGGCGAGACCGGCGCCCGGGATCCGGGCGAGGAGCGCGGGTACCGCGGTGCCGTCCCCGGCCTGCAGCGTCGTCCAGCTTGTCGTGATCTTCTGGTTTCCGATGGTGGCCGCGGTCGCCTCGACGGTGACGGTGGTGGCACGCCAGGGCAGGCGCGAGGTGGTCAGGTCGAGTGCCTCGGCGCCGGGGGCGGCCGGGTCGAGATCGGTGAGGACGACCCCGAGGTCGGCGGGGCGCAGCGGGTCGCACCCGTCCGGGTCGGGCGTCAGCTCCGGGACCGGTGCCAGCGACGGTGCCGCACCCGGTGCCGGTGTCGCGCCCGGCTCGCCCGTTCCGGGAGTCTGCCCGGTCGGGGTCATCGGAACGATGGTGAGCGGGTCGTCGGCGTCCTCGCTGGTCGTACCGGTGCCGGCGCCGGTGCCGGTCTGGGGGGTGGCGCCGCCCTGGCGGTAGCCGCCCAGCCAGGTCAGGACGGTGCGGACGTAGGCGTCGGAGGGGTTGTACGACAGGATCGCGGCGCGCAGGTCGGCGGGGTCGGTGAGGTCGCGGCCGCGGGCGCAGAGGTAGTGGCCGGCGGCGAGGTCGGCGTCGTGGATGTTGTGGGGGTTCTTTCGGCCGTCGTTGTTGCCGTCGCGGCCGGCGCTGGCCCAGGTGGTGGGGATGAACTGCATGGGGCCGACGGCGCGGTCGTAGGTGGTGTCGTGGTCGAGGGTGCCGTTGTCGGTGTCGCGGATGAGGGCGACGCCGGCGGTGCCGTTGAGGGGTGGGCCGAGGATGGGGCGGGTGATGGTGCCGTCGGTGGTGATGGGGCGGCCCTGGGCGTGGCCGGATTCGACTTTGCCGATGGCGGCGAGGAGTTCCCAGGGCAGGTGGCAGCCGGGAACGTCGCGGGCAAGATCGGCAGAGGTCTGTCGGTAGGTGGCCAGCATGCGTGCGGGGATTCCGCGGTCGGCGGCGGTCAGGATGATCGTGCTGGCGGCGGTGGTCGCGGGTGAGACGGCGCCCTCGGCCAAGACCTGGATGGTGGGGACGGTTGCGGCTGTCGGGGTGCTCCCGCTGTTAGCGGGCACGAGTGCCGGCATCGTCCAGCTGCCGGGGCGGACCGGCCCGGCGCCGCTCGCGTCGAGCTGATCGGTAGGGGTGCGGGGGCCGGCCGCGGTGCAGAACAGCAGCAGGCTCGTGGCCAGCATGGCCGGTAGGAGGGCGGTGCGGATCAGCCCGCGGCGGAGGAGGCCGGTGCTTCGCCTTCGGTGTGCGGGCTGGTGGCGGCTACGGCGGCGGTGCCGGGAGGTGCTTGGGGGGGTTCGGCGGTGTCGGCCGCGCGGTGTGGGAGGGGTGCGGGCTGGCGGGAGGGGCTGGGTGTAGAAGAGCGTGGCCGGTGCCGGTCGAGGGTGCTGGTGTCGGGTTGCGATCCTGTTCATATCTGGCTGTCGCCGGCGGTCTGCGGTCTGGCCGGGGGCGGGATGCTGGCCGTTGTCGGCTCAGCTGTCCGCTGCTCCGGCATGGTGCCGGCGGGTCTGGGTGGGCGGGCCCCGGCCTGCTGTGAGGGTGCTTGCGGTGCAGGTGCTGATCTGGCCTGTGTGGTCGGGTCGGCTGTCAGGTGCGCGGGGCTGGTGCCGGTGGTCCGCAGCAGGTGTAGCTCGCGGCGTAGCCGGGTGTTCTGTTCCTGCAGGTGTCTGAGGTCGGCGTGCTGGCAGCGGGTCTGCGGGTCTGGCGTCGTGTCCGCGTGGCGGACCCATCTGCGCAGCGTTTCGGTGCTGACGCCGAGCGCCGCGGAGACGGTCCTGATGGCCTGCCAAGTGGACCGGTGGTCGTCTCTGATGTGCGCGACGTAGGCGATCGCGCGGGCTCGGAACGGCGGCGGGTACCTGGTCGGACGAATCATGGCGGTCTGCTCCTGTGCGCTGCCGGAGGGGAAGGCTGCTGAGCGGTCGACGGCGCGCGGATGCGCTGGGCTTCGGAAACACCAGATCTGCCTCGATGGTGAGGCGAATGGACGGCGTCGGTGCCATCCGCGACTCTTCCTTGGGCGCGCGACAGTGCGCAGATCGCGGAGGCGGCAGCGGTACATTCCGCAGGCCGAGAAGAAGAATCGCCCCCGCAAAGATCCGAGATAGGACTATGGCACGGCCCGAATGTCCCGTCAGCCAATTGGCGAAAGAAGTTCCCTACTGCCCACAGCTACGGCTCGCCGACCGGCAGGCCGACGTGGGTGGCGCTACGTAACCATCAGGCGCGACCAGCATGCTGGCGCTCTGTCACATCTCTCGCGAACGCATGGACTCGGACTGTCGCGAGGGTACAGCACACAGGTTTGCACTGGGCGGCGCGCTCGACCCCTTCCCCGACCGATCAAGCTTCCCGTATTACCCCGCCATTGTTTCCATGAGGTAACACACTCGTGTGTGCCCGAACTAACATCGTCACAAAGAGTGCCTCGTTTCACTACAGAAGGCCCACTCTCTACAGACGAAGCAGGCAATCTAAGTAACGGTATGTCCCGATTCGGACTCCCAAAAATCATCACGTTCAGTAGTTGAGGCCGACTCCACATCGGCCCTCTGGTAGCAGCATGTAGCGATCTTTGGATGCTGATCATCGGTCTTCATTTGCGTCCGAGGTTTCGGTTCTGCCATTTTTCGACGGCCTGGTGCAGCCCCTGTTTCCCCTACACGTGGCCGCGCCAGTTCCGCGTGCCCTGAGAAGGGCTTCCTGGTGGATCGGAGTTGGCGTTATGCGGGTGCTCCCCGTACGTCGTCGCAGGTCAATCATCCGTTCTCTGTCCGTTCTGTTGGTCGCGCTGCTGGCGGCCACCATCACCCAGTTCCTTCCTACGGTGAGACCGGTGTCCGCTGCACCGGCCGACGCGGGGAAGGACGCGCCGCAGGCACCGGTCGGCCCGGCCGAGCGCCCCGATCTGGTGACCGCCCAGCTCGCCGCGCGCGCGGAACAGCGCCGCATCGAAGTCACCTCCCTGACCACCGAGTCGACCCGCACGCTGGTGAACCCGAACGGGTCGATCACGGTGGAGTCGGCGTCGGGGGTGGTGCGGGTTCAGCGCGACGGCGGCTGGCAGCCGGTCGACACCACCCTCGCCGTGGTCGACAGCAAGGTCGTCCCCAAGGCGACGAAGGCTGCCATCGCCCTGTCCGCCGGCGGCAGTAAGCCAGGCGCGGACGTCGCCGTGCTGACCGATGGCGACCGCGAGGTCGCGTTCGCCTGGCCGACCGCGCTACCCGCACCGGAACTGACTGACAACGTCGCCCTGTACAAGGGGGTCGCGAAGGACACCGACCTGCGGGTCAAGGTCACCCCGACCGGCTACGACCTGCAGATCGTCGCCCACACCCCGGCCGCAGCCCAGGCCGCACTCAGCCTGCCCCTGCGACTCAAGGGCGTGACCGCGGAACGCACCGCAGGCGGGGAACTACGGCTGTCCGCCGACGGCAAGCTCGCCGCACGTTCCCCGACCCCCCTGATGTGGGACGCCCACGTCGACCCCAAGACCGGCCTGCCCGACCGGACCCGCACCGTCGACGCCACCCTCGAACGGCCCACCACCGCCACCCCGGCGCTGACCCTACGGCCCGACAAGGCCTGGCTGACCGCGGACGACCGCCAGTACCCCGTCACCATCGACCCGGCCGCGGTCCTGCCCGACAACCTCGACACCGACGTCGTCAGCACGTCGGCGACCACGAACTACGACACCTACGAATACCTGCGCGTCGGCAACGGGGTCGGACCGGTGCACCGATCGTTCCTGCGGTTCGACACCTCCGCCATCGACGGCAAACACGTCACCGCCGCCGCCCTCAAACTCACCCAGGCCGGCTCCTACACCTGCACCCCCCAACGCATGGTCGTCCAAGGCGCCGCCGCCCTGTCCTCCGGCACCACCTGGAACACCCAGCCCGCCGCCGACGGGATCAACTGGTCCGACACCACCTTCAACGCCGGCGGCTTCTGCGGCTCCGCCGACGTGTCGTTGGACATCACCGGCCTCGCGCAGGCCTGGGCCACCAACGCCACGCCCTCCCCGGAAACGCTCACGCTGCGGGCCCCCGACGAGGTGCTCTGGGAGCCGTACAAGTTCTTCGCCTCCGGGGACACCGCCACCCCACCCCGGATCGAGACCACGTACAACTCCTACCCGTCCACCGTCGGCGCCCGGTCGACCTCGCCGTGTTCGGCGCAGTGCGGCGGGACCCCACCGACCGTGCTGACCAACTCGACCACCCCACGGCTGGCCGGTTCGGCGGCGGACGCGGACGGCGGGACGGTGCGTCTGGACTTTGAGGTGTGGAACTCCGCCGGCACCACCAAAATCACCCAGGGGTCGACCGGGTTCGTCGCCCAGAACAGCGAAGCGACCTGGACCGTCCCCTCCGGGCTGCTCACCAACGGCACCAGCTACCAGTGGCGGGTCCGCGCCTACGACGGCACCGACTACTCCCAGAACTGGTCCACCTGGATCCCGTTCACCATCGACACCACCGCCCCCACAGGCATCCTCGGACCCGGCTGCACGCCAAGCCACGCCCGCCCTGACACCCGCCCCCCCCCAACAACATTGCCGGACAACACCCCCCACCGACGCTAGTCCACACCACACCCACCCCAAAGGTCCCCCAGCGCTTATCCCAACCTCAAACACAC
>NZ_JBFLUG010000530.1:0-509 GCF_041008525.1 Parafrankia sp. FMc2
GAGCAGGACCTTGTCGATGGAGGTTTCCGGGCCCAGGTGTGCGCCGTCGGCGAGGGTGCGCTGGGTGGCGTGGGAGCGGCAGCGGATGGTGTGCAGCGCCAGGTACGCCGCCCCCAGATCGGCGTCGTCGGCACCCGCGGCACCCGAGGGCCCCGCCGGGGAGCTTGCGCCGGCGTTCGGCATGGCGTCGATCAGCCGGTCCAGCCGCTCGAAGAGGTGCGCGATCCGGTGCCAGAAGCAGGTCGACCGCTCGTGCGGCAGCAGGTCCATCGCGAGCTGCCAGCCGTCCCCCGGCCTGCCCAGCATGCGGCTGCCGGGCACGACGACGTTGTCGAAGAAGACCTCGGCGAACTCGTCGATGCCGTGCATGGTGCGCAGGGGGCGGACGGTGATGCCCGGGGTGTCCATGTCGACGAAGAACGCCGTGATGCCGCCGTGGCCCGGCGCGGTGCGGGTGAGCAGCACGCAGCGCTGGGAGTACTGGGCCAGGCTCGTCCACACCTTCTGCC
>NZ_JBFLUG010000531.1:0-504 GCF_041008525.1 Parafrankia sp. FMc2
GGGAGGAAACGGCGCTCCATGCGGGAACGCATACGGGATTCCTTTCGGTAGAGTCGGAACATGTCCCGTTACCGGCTCGATCCGGCGCCTGGACAGGTTGCCGGGCTCGCCGAGCACTGCGGGCATGCCCGTTTCGTCTGGAATTTGGCTGTTGAGCAGCAGTCGTGGTGGACGCCTTACCGGGGAAAGGCGCCGAATCATCTGGAGCGTTGCCGGCAGTTGACTGCCGCGCGGGCGGAGTTCGACTGGCTGCGGGCTGGATCGCAGACGGTGCAGCAGCAGGCGTTGCGAGATTTTGACCAGGCTATGCGGAACTTCTTCCACGGTTCGCACAGACGCCCGGCCTGGCGGAAACGGGGCCGGTCCGAGGGCTTCCAGGTCGTTGGCAGACATGCCCGGGTGGAGAAGCTGAACCGGAGGTGGTCCCGGTGCTGGGTACCGAAGGTCGGCTGGGTGAGGTTCCGGGTGTCGCGGGTGGTTCCGGGTTTCAGGTCCTACCGGGTC
>NZ_JBFLUG010000532.1:0-504 GCF_041008525.1 Parafrankia sp. FMc2
GATCAATGATCCGGGTGTTCCGGCGAATGTGGCGACCCGCGCGCGGATTGTTCTCTGGTGCGCGGAGGGGCGCCCGAAGAAAGAGGTAGTCACCTTGGCCGGGGTGTCGTGGCCGACGGTAAACCTGTGGCTGTCCCGGTACGAGGCGGACGGTGTCGGTGGGCTGGTTGACCACAAACGCGGCGCTCCACGAGAACAGGTTCCCGCGAAGATCCGTAGTCGTGTTCTCGCGCTGACTCGTACGGCGCCGCCGGCGGAGACGGGGTTGACGCACTGGTCGAGCAGGGAGATGGCAAGGTACGTGACCCGGACGACCGGGGTGTCGATCTCCTGGCATTATGTGGCGAAGCTGTGGCGGGAGAACGGGCTGAAGCCACACCGCCAGGGCACCTTCAAGATTAGCCGTGATCCGGAGTTCGCGGACAAGATCGCCGACATCGTCGGTCTCTACCTCGACCCGCCCGCGGGCGCGGTAGTCCTGAGCCTCGACGAAAAAACCCAGGT
>NZ_JBFLUG010000533.1:0-503 GCF_041008525.1 Parafrankia sp. FMc2
AGCCCCAGTCGGGCGTCGAGACCTGCCCGGGCGGCGGACAGCGCGCCGCTGCCGGGGCCGGAGTCCGAGTAGAGGAAGCCGAGCTTCACCGCGTCGGCGGTGACACCTGGGCTGTCGCAGGCAGCAGATGCCGCATCACCGCTTCCGCCCGACCCCGAGCATCCGGAGACGGCGGCGGCCAGGGCGGCGGCCAGCACTACCGCGACTCCTCTTGTCGTGCCATCTAAGCGCATCATTTACCCCACAGGAGAATAAGCAACGATCGTGACGGGAGATCTGGGCCGCGGTGGGCAGGGCGAGCCGGATCAGATCAGGAAAGGCTGAACACAGCGCAGTCGCCCCATCGGAACGCCCCTCTGCGATGAGGTCCCGGTCAGCCCGCTGCGTGGCTGTGTCGGCCGTCCTGGTCTGGTTCAGGTGCCGTTGATGCAGAGGCTTTCGTCTCTGAGCTGGAAGGCCGTGCCGTCCTGGCTGATCTGGACGAAGGCGTTGCAGGCCATTTT